>JAZNSB010000029.1:0-18908 GCA_045590955.1 Alphaproteobacteria bacterium
CAACAGACCTAACCGCTGCTTTTATTCCTGCATTATCTCCATCAAAACACAATGTTGGCAAAGGAGTCAACTTCCAAGCCTGTGCAATTTGCTCTTCTGTCAAAGCTGTTCCCAATGGAGCCACAGCATTATGAAAACCAAACTTATCTAATGCAATAACATCCATATAACCTTCACATATTATCAATTCTTTTTGATTATATGCAAACTCTCTGGCATTGTTTATATTATACAACATTCTGCGTTTGTTAAAAATCGGCGTTTCCGGAGAATTCAAATATTTTGGCTGTCCGTCCCCCATTATTCTTCCGCCAAAGGCAATCGGTCTGTTCTTTCTGTCAAATATAGGAATTATCACCCTATCTCTAAAAAAGTCATAACTCTTTTGGTTTTGATCATCTGTATTTGTTGCCAAGCCCAATTCCTGCATATCTTTAAGCTCTATACCCTTAGATTGCAAATAAGCCTTCAAACCATTATTTGCCGGAGCATAACCAAGATGAAATTTTTCAATCAGTTCATCATCAAAACCACGATTATACAAATACAGCAAAGCATCTTTTCCAACAGACAAACGCAAATTTTTTTCAAAAAAATCAACTGCCATTTGCATAATATCATACAAAGATGCTTTTTTTTCAATTTCTTCCTGAGAAGCGGCATGAAACTGTGGCATTTGCACACCGGCTTTGTTTGCCAATTTTTCAACTGCTTCCATAAACGGCAAATTATTTGCATCCATTTCAAACTTAACAATATCTCCATGCGCTCCACACCCGAAACAATGATAAAAACCTTTTGCTTCATTTACTGTAAAAGATGGTGTTTTTTCATTATGAAACGGGCAAAGACCCAAATGTTCTTTTCCTTTTTTGGTAAGTCTTACCTTATCACCCACCACGTCAACAATGGAGATTTTTGCTCTCAGTTCTTCCAAAAAATTTTGCAAATCCGTTGCCAATTTATTTCTCTTAAAAAATTATCCCAACAAAGATTTAATTGTTCCGGAAGCCTTTGCAAAATCCATTTGTCCGGCATACTTATCTTTCAATGCTCCCATAACCTTACCCATATCTTTCATAGAGCTTGCCTGCAACAAATTAATTGTTTCTTTAATTGCTTTCAGCATTTGTTCATCATCTAATTGTTTGGGTAAAAATCTTTCTATAACATCAATTTCTGCCTGCTCTTTTTGTGCCAAATCATTTCTGTTTGCATCAACATACATTTTAATTGATTCTCTGCGTTGCTTTATCATAGATTGCATCATAGAAAGCAATTCCGCATCTGTTGCTTGTTGATTACCCTTTCCTCTTGCTTCCACATCTTTTTCTTTTTGACCTGCAATAATCAATCTAACAGCTGCAACTGTCTGACTGTCATGAGCCAACATTGCTGTTTTTAATGTATTTGACAACTCTTCTCTTAACATAACTAAATCCTTTCACATATTAACTTTTGCTAGCATAACCACTTACTTTAAAAAAATCAACGTTAAAAAAAACAAAACCTGTTCAAAAAAAAGCTTTTACATTGTTATTATTTTCTTAGCTGTTAAAATTTAATCTCAAAATAAAAAATAGACTAGGAGATATAAAATGAAAAAATTGGCATTAGTATTAGTAGCTGTTTCAATGTTGGCTTTGAGCGCATGCACAGGCACACGTGGATATGTTGGCGGACAAAAAGTATGCGAAAACCACTACCTTTTGGGTGTAATTTCTTTGTCTGAATTGATTGCTCCTTGCAATAAATAACACTTGCAAATAAAAAAATATGTGATAAATAATATCACAACATAATTTTGCAGACTGTGAATGAACATTCATTCGCAGTCTCATTTTTCTAATTTTTTTAAAGAGGATAAAATGGAAAAATTTTTGCTTACCAAACAAGGTTTTGAAAATCTTGAAAAAGAATTAAAACACTTAAAAGGTGTTGACCGCCCAAACATCATTGCTGCCATTTCAGAAGCCAGAGCGCAAGGTGACTTGTCTGAAAATGCCGAATATTCTGCTGCCAAAGAAAAACAAAGTTTTATTGAAGGCAGAATTCAAGAACTTGAAGCCGTTATTTCCAGAGCTCAAATTATTGATTGCTCTTCAATCACCGGCGACACCGTAAGATTTGGCGCACTGGTAACCGTTGCCAACACAGAAGATGATGTTGAATCTTCTTATCAAATTGTTGGCGATTATGAAGCAGATATTGTAAAAAATAAAATTTCTATATCATCTCCGCTTGCCAAAGCCCTTATCGGTAAAAACGTCGGCGACCTTGCAGAATACACTGCTCCAAGCGGCAAAAAAGAATTTGAAATTCTAAACGTTTCGTATAGTTAAAAAATTTTTCTCCAATCTTATATATCAAAAGCAAACAACATATATAAGAGGAGAAAAAATGAAGCACAAAAAACAAAGTTGCGATTGTATAGATGCAGATGATTTAGATTGTACTTGTATAGATTGCGGATGCTATCATTATGCCGGAGCCGAAGGCGGTTGTAATCATTACATAGATTATGAATGCACTACAGTTCCACACAACAACAAAGATAACCATCATAAGCATCACAACAAAAACAAAAAAACAAAATAAAACAAAGGAAACACCATGGCTCACCATCATTCAAAAGTAATAATCTTAGGATCCGGACCAGCAGGATATACCGCTGCCATATACGCAGCACGTTCAGGCCTTGATCCGTTGCTTATTTCCGGAGAACACGTTGGTGGGCAACTTACACTTACATCTGAAATAGAAAACTTTCCAGGCTTTGTAGATCCCATAACAGGTCCGCAACTAATGGAACAAATGAAACAACAAGCTCTAAACCTCGGCACAAGATTTATTTCAGATCACATAACCGAAGTTGACTTTGAAAACAAACCTTTTGTATTAAATTCTTCAAACGGCAATTCTTACATTGCCGATTGCGTAATAATTGCCACCGGCGCGTCTGTAAAATGGCTTAATTTAGAAAGCGAAAAAAAATTTATGGGCAAAGGCGTTTCTGCTTGCGCACATTGCGACGGTTTTTTCTATAAAGACAAACACGTTGCCGTCATAGGCGGAGGAAACTCTGCCGTTTCAGAGGCATTACATCTTACCAAATTTGCCAAAAGTGTTACTCTTATTCACAGACGCAACAAACTAAAAGCGGAAAAAGTTCTTATTGATAAACTGATGAATAATGAAAAAGTAAACATCTTATGGAACTGTGTTGCCGATGAAATTTTGGGTCAACAAGAACCATTTCCTGCTGTAACCGGTTTAAGATTAAGAAATGTGAATACAGACAGCACACAAGAAATAAAAGCAGATGGAGTATTTGTTGCCATTGGCAGACACCCCAATACAGAAATTTTTAC
Organism: Alphaproteobacteria bacterium; assembly: GCA_045590955.1. Classification (GTDB taxonomy): domain Bacteria; phylum Pseudomonadota; class Alphaproteobacteria; order RF32; family CAG-239; genus JAZNSB01. Next base: position 3,372 of record JAZNSB010000029.1, read on the forward strand.
CAACCAACTTGTTTTGGACAAATCAGGATATATTGTAACCAAACTTGGTTGTTGCCAAACAAGTGTAGAGGGAGTTTTTGCGGCAGGCGATGTTGTTTCTTGTCCGTTCAAACAAGCCGTTGTAGCAGCCGGCATGGGTTGTGCCGCAGCACTTGAAGCCGGAAAATATATTGAAAATCAAAAATAGTTTTTAGGCAAGCCATTGAGCAAATCTTTCACGTTCATTGGCTTTTTACCCTGTCTTTGCATAATTGTCGGAGTAATATATTTTCCATCAGAACACAAAAAAGACAATTCTTCTTTAGTTGTTGTTACTCGTGCATCTAAAATTTTAAAACGTTCATTATTTTTTTCAAAAAACATTGCCGGATAAGGGCTAAACGCTTTTATTTTCCGCAACAACACATCTGCCGGCAAATTAAAGTTTATTTCACATTCGGCTTTATCAATTTTTTTGGCATATGTTACCAAATTTTCATCTTGTTCAACCGGCAATATATTTTCAAAATTACTTAAAACTTTATGTAATAAAACTGCTCCTTCCAAAGCCAACTTATCATGCAAAACTTGCCCTGTTGTGTTTTCATCTATCTGCACTTCTTTTGTCATATACATTCTACCGGCATCCAATGCCTGAACCACTTCCATTATGGTTACACCGGATTTTTTATCTCCGGCTTCAATAGCTCTTTCAATTGGCGCCGCCCCTCTCCATCTTGGCAACAATGAAGCATGGACGTTAATTGTGCCTAATTTTGGAGCATCAATGATTTGTTGTGGCAAAATTAATCCGTATGCTGCCACCACAGCAATATCTGCATTAAAACTTTTAAATTTTTCAATATCTTCTTTATTTTTAAAATTTGGCACGGTTACAACTTCAACCCCATTTTCCAAAGCCAACTCATGCACTGGTGTTTTGGTAATTTTATTTCCTCTGCCGGCCATTTTAGGCATTTGCGTATATACCGCAATCACCTCATGATTTTGCAGTAAATAATTTAATGTAGGAAGAGCAAAATCAGGAGTTCCCATAAAGATAACTTTCATTATTTTTGCTCCTTACTTTTTATATTTTTTTCATATTTTTTGATTAGCATTTGCCTACGCAAACGAGAAATTCTATCAATATACAAAACCCCGTCCAAATGGTCCATTTCATGCTGAATTACCACTGCCAAAAAGGTGTCTGTTTCCAATTCTTTTTTATTACCGAAATAATCTAAATACTCAATTTTTATTGATGCACTGCGTTCAACTTCTGCTCTCATTTGCGGAACAGACAAACAACCTTCTTCATTTATACATTTTTCATCAGATTTTTTGATGATTTTCGGATTAACCAAATACAAAATTTCATACTGTTTTTTATCATCATCATCTTCATCATCAAATCTGTTTTCAATAACAATAACTCTTTTCAGCACGCCTACTTGCACTGCTGCCAAACCCACACCATATTCATGTTTCATGGTCTCCACCATATCATCCATAAATTTGCGTAAATCTTCATCTACAACATCAACTTCTTGTGATATCTGCTTCAAAATAGGGTTTGGATATTCCAGCACTTTAAGTTTTGTCATCTTACTTCCTTGGCAATTTGGTCAAGAATTGCATTTATAACTTTTGGTTCATTTTTAGAAAAGAAAGCATATGCCAAATCAACATATTCTTGAATAATAACTTTTACATCAACATCTGTTGTATAAACCAATTCATATGCTGCACACATAAGCAATGCTCTCATTGTTGCATCAAAATGTTCAAAACTTCTTCCTTCTTTTAAGAAAGCATTCATTGAATTTATAATTTCTGATTTATGTTCGCATAAACCGTTTACCAAAGATGTAAAATACTCTTTGTCCATTTCACCCAATTCAAGCATTTTTTCTTCTTCAAATTGGTTTTCTTCAATTACAAATCTTCCTACTTTATCATTTAAAAAATCTTGCAACACTTCTTCAATTGGGTTTTGATTAAATTCAGCCATATACATTGCCTGCACAAAAGCCAGCCTGGCATTAGACTTCATTTTAATTTTTTCAGATACAAAATTATTCATAATTTTCTCCTTTTTCAGGCTTTGCCAATTTATCTATTGTAAAAACAAACTCTTCAAAATCTTTTGCTTCTCTAAAATCCTTATATACAGATGCAAACCTCACATAAGCCACATGGTCCAAATGCAACAAAGCATCCATCACATATTGACCTATCAGACTTGAAGAAATTTCTGTTTCTCCTGAAGCTTCCAACTGTCTTTGAATGGAGTTTACCACCTTATCCACTCTTTCTGCAGAAACCGGACGTTTACTTACAGCCACAGAAATAGATTTTGCCAATTTATCCCTGTCAAAAAGTGTTTTTTCACCATTTTTTTTGACTACTATCAGTTCTCTGAGTTGCACTCTTTCAAATGTAGTAAATCTGGATGCACATTCAGGACACTCTCTTCTTCTTCTGATAGCGCTTCCGTCATCAGTGTTTCTAGAATCTTTCACCACTGTTTCTTCACATCCGCAAAATGGACACTTCATTGCAACCTCTATTTGTTTTTTTAGGTGTTATACGCACTTTTCTTATATTTTGCAACCTTTATTTATTGCCTGCCTAGTCTTTATATATCGGAAATTTTGCACACAAATCCAAAACATTGGTTTTAATGGTTTGAATTGTTTCTTCCAAGATTTCAGAATTAAAATTATCAATAATGTCGGCAATATAATTTGCAATTTGTTCAAACTCTTTTATTCCAAAACCTCTGGCTGTTCCGGCCGGAGTTCCAATCCTAATTCCTGAGGTGGTTTTTGCCGGCAACGGATCAAAAGGAATAGAATTTTTATTACACGTAATATTTGCCCTTTCTAAAGTTTCTTCCAACTGTTTACCCGTAATGTTTTTAGATTGCAAATCCAACAACAGAAGATGTGTATCAGTTCCTCCTGAAACCAGATTAATGTTTCTGCTTTCAAACACTTTGCACATAGCCTTTGCATTGTCTGCCACATTTTTTGCATATTGAACAAACTCAGGTTTTAAATCTTCACCAAAGCACACTGCTTTTGCTGCAATTACATGCATCAAAGGACCTCCCTGCACACCGGGAAATACTGCTGAATTAATTTTTTTTGCCAATTCTTCATTGTTGGTCAAAATAATTCCGCCTCTCGGACCTCTCAAAGTTTTATGAGTTGTAGAAGTAACCACATCTGCCCATTTAATCGGGTTCGGATACAATTTAGCAGCAACTAAACCGGCAAAATGTGCCATATCAACCATCAAAAAGGCGCCAACTTTATCTGCAATTTTTCTAAATTTTTCAAAGTCAATAATTCTCGGATAAGCAGATCCACCGGCAATAATCATTTTTGGCTTATATTCCATGGCCATGACTTCTACTTGATCATAATCTATTAATCCGGATTCTTTTTTTACACCGTAAGAAACAGCATTAAACCATTTGCCTGAAAAAGAAACCTTTGCTCCGTGAGTCAAATGTCCTCCGGCATTCAAATCCATACCCAAAACAGTATCATTTGGATTAAGCAATGCCAAATATACCGCCATATTTGCCTGAGAACCGGAATGTGGTTGCACATTTACAAATTTAGCATCAAAAAGCTTCATCAATCTTTCTTTTGCCAAATTTTCCACTTCATCCACATGCACACAACCGCCATAGTATCTTTTTGCGGGGTAACCTTCGGCATATTTGTTGGTCAAAATAGAGCCTTGAGCCTGTAACACAGCTTTAGATACAATGTTTTCAGAAGCTATCAGCTCAATCTGATTTTGCTGACGTTCCAGTTCACAATTTATAATATCAAAAATCTGTTTATCGCAATTTTTTAGTTCGTTCATTTTTAGTCATCCAATTTTGCATTTCTAATTGCATATCTGTCACCTAAGAATTTAGAATTTAAGAAAATATCGATTCTCTTTCTAACTTCATCAACCGTCATTGTTCTTGAGCCAAAAATAATCACATTTGCATTATTGTGCTCTTTAGACCATTTTGCCACAGCATTATCATACAATACAGCACCCCTAATTCCTTTATGTCTATTTACAGCCATAGACATGCCAATTCCGGTTCCGCAAATTGCGATTCCCAAATCTGCCTGACCGGACAACACAGTCTCAGCCAATTTGTTACCAAAATCTGTAAAATCACATCTTTCTTCAGAATTTGTCCCCAAATCAATCAAATTATCATAAAAACGCATCAATTGTTGCTTTAACTCAAAGCCAGCGTGGTCTGCCACAATAGCAATTTTCATAAAAAACCTCATAAAAAAATTAAAAACTGTAGATAATATATATTTTTTTTAAAAAAATGCAAAAAAATTATTGACGTTGGGTAAAAAACTTGTATATATAAACTCACCGATTGAATAAAGAGGTAGTTTAACGGATTGGCCGGTTGGCAGAATGGCTCATGCAGAGGACTGCAAATCCTTCTATATCGGTTCGATTCCGGTACCGGCCTCCATATTCCGACTTAGCTCAGCGGTAGAGCAATCGGCTGTTAACCGATTGGTCGTTGGTTCGATCCCAACAGTCGGAGCCAATAAATAAAAAAGCACCTGATCTGCAGGTGCTTTTTTTATTGCAAAAAAATGCGATTCTATATAAGATTTTCTTACTTAATAAACATTTATTAACCCATCTTCATATATACTTGGCTAATATGAATCACTAAATTTACTTAAAAGAGGTTAAAATGCTAGACATTACATCCAACAGCTTAGTCCCCATGGTGGTAGAACAAACCCCCAAAGGAGAACGTTCTTACGATATTTTTTCAAGACTTTTAAAAGAAAGAATTATATTTCTTACCGGAGAAGTAAATGATGAAGTTTCTGCTCTTGTCTGCGCACAACTCTTGTTTTTAGAAGCAGAAAATCCAAAAAAAGATATATATTTTTACATCAACTCTCCCGGAGGAATTGTTACATCAGGTCTTGCCATGTATGACACCATGCAATACATCAGTTGTGATGTAAACACTCTTTGCATTGGTCAAGCTTGTTCAATGGGTTCATTCTTACTTGCCGGAGGAACCAAAGGCAAAAGATTTGCCCTGCCAAACTCCAGAATTATGATCCACCAACCTTCCGGCGGTTTTAGAGGACAAGCTACCGATATTGAAATTCATGCCAAAGAAATTTTAAATACCAAACAAAAATTAAATGAAATTTTGGCAAAACATACCGGTAAAAAAATTAAAACAATTCAAGAAGCCATGGAAAGAGATAACTTTATGAGCCCTCAAGAAGCTCTAGACTTTGGACTTATTGACCATATTGTTACATCAAGACAACAAATTTCAAATAAGGAATAAACATGACTGAAGAAAATAAAACCCTAACCTGCTCTTTTTGCGGTAAATCACAAAACGAAGTAAAAAAACTCGTTGCCGGCAGAGACGTTTATATTTGCAACGAATGTATTGAAGTTTGCTTGGCTATTTTAAATGATGAAACAACATTGTCTTCTAGCTCTACAAATGGAGAAAGTGTTTCCACACAAACATTAGACAACCTTACTCCGTCTAAAATAAAAAGCATTTTAGATGAATATGTAATTGGTCAAGAACACGCAAAAAAAATTCTCTCCGTAGCGGTTTATAATCACTATAAACGTTTGAACAGCAAAAAAGAGAACCCGGATGTAGAAATATCCAAATCAAATGTTCTTTTAATTGGTCCGACAGGAAGCGGAAAAACCTTACTAGCGCAAACATTGGCAAGATTATTGAATGTTCCGTTTGCCATAGCAGATGCCACCACATTAACACAAGCAGGTTATGTTGGCGAAGACGTTGAAAACATTATCTTAAAACTGGTTCAAAATGCCAATGATGACATTGCTAAAGCGCAAAGAGGCATAATTTACATAGATGAAATTGATAAAATATCCAGAAAAAGCGACAGCGCATCTATTACCAGAGACGTTGCAGGAGAAGGTGTACAGCAATCTTTGCTTAAAATTATAGAAGGTACCATTGCCAATGTTCCTCCAAAAGGTGGCAGAAAACATCCGCAACAAAATTATTTGCAGGTTGATACCTCTAACATTCTCTTTATTTGTGGCGGCGCTTTTGCCGGAATTGAAAAAATTATTGCTCGCAGAGGCAATGAAGGATCCATCGGCTTTGGTGCACAAATTAAAGATGCACAAGAAAAATCTGCAGGAGAAGTTCTCAAAAATATACAACCTGAAGATTTGGTAAAATATGGCTTAATTCCGGAATTTGTAGGTAGATTGCCGATTATAAGTACTCTTGAAGAATTAAATGAAGATGCCTTAATCCAAATACTTACAGAACCAAAAAATGCTCTGGTAAAACAATACAAAGCATTGTTTGATATGGAAGATGTAGAGTTAAAAATAACCGACAAAGCTTTAATTGCAATTGCCAAAAAAGCCATAGAAAGAAAAACCGGTGCCAGAGGCTTAAGAGCCATTATGGAAGAACTTTTGTTAGACTTAATGTATGAAGTACCGGACAAAGAAAACCTCTCACAGGTTATAATTGATGAAGAAAATATCAGCAAAGACAAGCCTGTAAAATTGGTTTATAAAAAATGCAAAAAAGCCGCATAATCAATAAATAAAAAAAACTCTCAAACAAATTGTTTGAGAGTTTTTTTATGCTCAAAATTTTAAGCTTTCTTAGACTTTTTGTCTTTTGGTTCAGAAAAATCAAACAATTCTGCAACTGTTACTGTTTTTTCTGTAACAGATGCCTTGCTCAAAATATGATCAACGATTTTTTCTTCAAAAATCGGAGCCTTTAAGCTTTCTACTGCTTGTTTATTTTTCAAATAAAAATCAAATACCACTTTTTCCTGTCCCGGATATTTACGAGCTTCTTGAGCAATTGCAGCATTAACATCTTCCGGCAATACAGAAATCTGCGCTGTTTTACCGATTTCAGAAAGCAACAAAGCTAATTTTACTCTGCGAACAGAAATATCCTTATATTCTTTGAGCAAATCCTTTTCATCTTTTGCTTTGTCTTCCGGATCAAGCTGACCTGCCTTTTTAGCCTGTTCATATTGCTTAACAATCATATTATACTCAGCATTTACTAAAGAGTTTGGCACTTCAAAAGCATAATCCTTATCAAGCTCATCCAACAATGCACGTTTTACCTTCATTCTTGAAGCTGCATCATAGTCAACTTTAATTTTATTTTTAATTTGGTCTTTTAATGCATCAATAGAATCAACACCCAAAGATTTTGCAAATTCGTCATTAAATTCAACCGGTTTTGCCACTCTAATTTCTTTTACGTTACAAACAAACAAAGCATCTTTTCCGGCCAAATCTTTTGCATGATAATCTGCAGGGAAAGGTACTTTTACATCTACCTTATCACCTGGTTTTGCACCAACAAGCTGATCTTCAAAGCCTGGAATAAATGTGTTAGAACCCAACTCCAACGGATAATCAGTACCTTTTCCGCCGGCAAATTCCACACCGTCTACAGAGCCTGTAAAATCAATTACCAAAGTATCACCTTTGGTTGCTGCTCTATCTTCTTGTAATTTTGTTGTTTCTTTTTTTGCCTGAGCCAAATATTCTAAAGCTTTTTTCACTTCTTCTTCAGGAACTTCTGCCACCAATCTGTCTAACTTAATAGCAGAAAAATCTTTTACGCTAATTTCCGGAGCATTTTCAAAACGCACTTCAAATTCAACATCTTTGCCTTCTTCAAAAGCAACAATTTTTACATCTGGTGTTGCGATCGGACGCAAAGAATTTTCTGTTACCAACTTATCTGCTGTTTTCTGAATTAAGCTTTCCAAAGCTTCAGCTCTTGCCTGAGGAGCATATTTTTGCTTCAACAAATTAGCCGGAGCCTTACCTTTTCTAAATCCGGAAATTTTTGCATTTTTTGCAATTTCATTAATTTTGTTGTCAACAGAAGCCAAAAACTCACCAGCTTCTACCACAACTTTATAGTTTTTTTCTAAACCTGAACTTTTTAATTGATCAATTTTCATATTCACTCACTTTTGCACAAAAGAAATAAAAAAAATGGTGCGGGTGAAGGGACTTGAACCCCCACGGATTTCTCCACCAGATCCTAAGTCTGGCGCGTCTACCAATTTCGCCACACCCGCAATTGCGAGCATACTATAAAAAAAAATAATTTAAATCAAGATAAAAGTAATAAATTTATTGTAATATAAGTAAAATCTGTATAATATGAACTAAAATTTATAAATTTACGGGAGAATTTCAGTGTTTTTTAAACCATTTTCAAAAAAAGTATTAATTGGCTCTGTTTGTTTGCTGGCCTTAAGTTCTTGCTCAATTAACAACACAAAAAATGCTCTGTTTGGCAAATCAGAAACAACCAACATAAACAGAGAAAACACCAGAGGAGATTCTCTTGCAAACAAAGCTGTTGTTGCATTTTGGCAAGGTAATTTTGAAAAAGCCAATCAGTATGCAGCAGATTCGCTCAAAAAAGATGCATATCAACCTCAAGCTTTGCTCATTTCTGCCTTAATTGCAGAACAAAACAATCAACCCAATGCAGCTGCAAAATTCTATGAAGATATTATTTTGCGCAACGGTGAAGAAACAACAGTTTTAACCACATCAGATTTTCAACCCGTAAAAATTTTAGATGTAGCTAAACAACGTCTCAAAAAATTAAACATTAAACAATCTTCTATCTTGATTGAAGATTTAGACGGCATTACCACATTTAACATTAGCAAAGAAGGTTCTCAAAATGCCGCACAAAATGCAATAAACAAAACACTAATGGCAAATGCCGGTCATGATATGCAAAACAACCAACAATCTTTACAAGAAAAAATTGCAGATGCACAACAACTGTTTACCACTGAAGAAAAAAACGCCATCTCTCGTTTTCTTGTATATAAGGAATTGGCAGAAAAAGGTTTAATTACAAAAGAAGAGTTTTTGCTTGCCAGAAACACCAACATTGGAGCCCTTCTCCCATTAACAAATTCTGCTCCTTCTTCAACAGTTATTTTGCCGGTTCCCTCTGCAGAAGTTGTAATTGACAGAATAAATGTGCTCAAAGAAAGCGTGGAAAACAGAGAAATTACTCCAAGAGAATTTTCTGCAGAAAGAAATTTAATTATTCAAGCTTTGTTACCAACATCTCCAAGAGAAAAACTTAAAAACAAAGCCCCGAACAAAGACATTTTAAATGCAGCAAAAGACATTCGTAAACTTGAAGTTTTATACAACTTAAACCTTATTACAACCAGAGAAAAACAGGCCGAACAAAAAGCAATTGAAAAAGCTTTGGGAATTGGCAATAAAGCTTCTGCGCCACAACCGGCTCCGGTAGCTGCCCCCGCCCAAATTTCCGGTAACACAGAAAATTCTACTGTTGCAATATCAAAACCAACAGACAATGTTGTTGTGCCCAATGTAAGTTCTCCGTTTTAATTCCACGGACGTTTACCGACAACATCTGTAACATAAACAATTTTAAGCGGATTAAGATAAATGTTTGCTCCAAACATAATTTTTGATCCGTTTATTTTTACTTCCTTGTTTTTGTAAATCTGCACCGCATTTTTATAAATACAAAACTCTCTATTACATCTTAAATCTATTGCACCAGATTTTTCTTTTCCATTTATAATTTTCTTCAAATCCTTTCTGTTTAAGTTGCTAATTTCATATTTATTATCTACTACTTTTTCAAAAAACTTATTTCTTCTTCCAACCGGCCATATTGCATATTTTCCGTCATTATCTTTGATGGCAATCTGATTAGAATATGAAGACAAAATCATATCCGGTGTTTGGGCATTAAACATCAAAGCCAAAGACAAACCCACAAAAGCATAACCCAAAAATCTAAGTTTTGTTTTTATCAACCAAATCAATAACACTCCACCATAAAATAATCCCAAATCTGTTGCATTGACACCGGGAAGATTAATCACAGAATAAGATAAAGAAGACACATATTGTGCAATAGCATTTATCCAATCTATTCCAACTCCAAGCATTTTCCATAAATAATAATCTGCACCAAACGGATAAAAAAGCATTGCCATTAATAACAAAGGCATAATCCAAAGAGCAATTATTGGAGTTGCCAAGACATTTGCCAATACAGACCATAGAGAAATTCTATTAAAAAAGTATGCAATAAATGGAGCTGTTGCCAAAGAAGCAACCAATGTTGTACAACATACCACCTTAAAATTATTCATCAAATTATACGCAAAAGATTCCTTTTTCTTAAAGCTTGCACCATATCTGCCATAAATAGCAATCAGTGCAACTACTGCAGCAAAAGACAGACAAAACGCCGGAGAAATAATTGCCTCCGGCATAATAAACAAAATCAGCATTGCCGCTAATGATAAATTCTTTAAGGAAATTGCCCTTCTGCCAACAAAAATGCCAAGCAACACAATGGCTATCATTACAAAAGCTCTAATTGTCGGCACAGCAAAACCGGATATCAGTAAATATAAAAATGTAAATATTAAAGAAAATACAGATGCAACTTTTCTTGAATCATAATTTAAAGACAAACACGGAAACAGAGCCATCAAAAATCTTACAACCATAAAAACAATTCCCGCCAACATTGACATATGCATTCCGGAAATAGATATAAAATGAGCCAACCCCGACTTTTGATAATTTTCATTTACTTTCAAATCTATGTTGTTTCTGTTGCCTATACTTATTGCTTCAACAACACCGGCAGATTTTTTATTCAAAATTTCATGGATTTTATCAGATACATTCTTTCTATATTTTTCAATAACAGATATTGAATTATTTTTACAAGAATATGCTTCTGTAGGATGTGCAATTGAATAACCTGTTGCCTCAATTTTTTCAAAAAACAATTTTCTGTTATATTGAAACGCATTTGGAATAATCGGCATATTCGGTTTACTTATTTTTGCCACCACATCCACACATTGTCCCATATTTATGTTTTTGGTTCTTTTGGGCAACACAATTTTTACTTTTGCAAACTCATACTTTTCATAAAAATCTTTAACATTTTCCAAAACAACGACAGGCTTTTGATTTTCATTTTTATACTGTTCTTTTACTGTTCCGGTTAAATACAACTTTTGCGGTGAATCCAAAATATATTTAGGTGTTAAATATATTGTTCTAAGCTGCATATATGCAAATCCGAGTACTGCAATAAGCAACATCAACAAAAAGTTTATTACATTTTGAAACCTACGCAGTATTATTATCAACAGCACCAAAAGTTCTAATACAGCCAAAGTTACATATTTGTTTGGTTCTGTCTGAAAGCTAAAATAAATAATAATTCCCGTAGCAAAAAGCACAGGAATTAATATCAAAAATTTTTCTTTGGTCCAATCAAGAATATCTTTAATCTTTTGTTTCATTTTTATTTACAAAATCCCACAAAATTTCCGCCGCCTTTTGGCTTGGATTTTGAACTCCGAAACCCAAAACTTTTTTTACTTGAGAAAATTCATTTTTCTGAGACTTGCAACGTTCTCCATCACTTAAAAAATCTTGCATATAATATACAATTTGTTCCGGAGTACATTTTTCTTGCAACAACTCCGGCACAACCTCTCTTGAAAGCAAAATATTAGAAAGGTTTACAAAGTTTATATGCAATAATTTTTTAGCCAACAAAGCACTCAATGGCGACACTTTATAAGCTATTATATGCGGAACTTCCAAAATTGCCAACTCCAAAGCCACGGTTCCTGATGCCGCCATTGCCGCCTTTGAAGCCTTAAAAGCATTGTATCTGTCGGTTTCCGTATAAGTAATTGTATATGGCAATTTTTCTTCTTTGAGCATATTTTTCACTCTGCTTGCCACAGTTTTTACGGTAGGTACCACAAAATGCAGATTTTTATCATTTTCATACAATTTTTTTGCCGCATTTATAAAATCCGGCAACAGTCTGCAAACCTCTGTGTGTCTTGACCCCGGCAAAATAGAAACAACTGTTTTATCTTTTGAAACATTAAATTTTTCAAAAAAATCTTCTGCTTTTGCATTAACTGCCTTAGATTCAATTACCGGATGCCCAACAAACAAAGTTTTAAGCTTATAAGGAGTAAAATACTTTGGTTCATATGGCAATAACGTTAACAGCAAATCAATGTATTTATACATGGTCTTTGCTCTTTTTTTCTTCCATGCCCACACTTGCGGAGCCACATAATGTGCTTGTAAAATAGGCAATTTTTTTCTTTTAATTGCCTTATGAATTCTTGCAGAAAAACTCCAACTATCTACAGTAAGCAACAAATCAGGCTTAAAATCTATAATATCTTTTACTGTTTGGGCCATTCTTTTCAACACTTTTGGCAAAGATGGAATAATTTCAAACACACCCATAATAGAAATATCAGAAATATCAAACAAAGACTTTAGTCCGCATTCGGCCATTGTATCTCCGCCGACACCTTTAAATTCAATTTGATTAGGATATGCTTTGTTCATTGCATTCATCAAACGAGATGCCAACAAATCACCACTCGGTTCACCTGCTAAAATATATATTTTAGTTTTCTTCATCAGGGTCCACTCCCATCACAAACAACCCCAGCTTATCTGCCAACTCTACAGTTTCTTTTTGATTTACAATCAAAGAATTTTTAGCATGCACCACAATACCGTCCAAACCGGAATTTTTTGCATTTTGCACTGTATTTTCGCCAATGGTCGGCAAATCAAGCCTCATATCCTGCTGTTCTTTTTTAAGTTTCACCAAAACACCGCCGGAGCCTTTGCGTTTATATTGTGCTGTTCTTTTAATAAGCTCATCTGTTCCTTCAATAGCTTCCACACTCAAAACCAAACCTTCTTGCACAATTGCCGCCTGACCGATATCCAATTTTCCAAGTTGTTTTACCACTTCAATTGCCCTTTTAACATCTATTATATTTTGTTTTGAGGGCTGAACTTTACCCAACACACCTTTTGGCGCCAAAATAGAAGGCATAACATCATGCACACCTACCAGCGTTATTCCGTTGTTTTCAATTTCATTAAGCAAAATTTTTAAAATGCTATCATCTCCCAAAGACTTTGAGGCAACCTTTGCAATCAAAGCTGCCGTTCTCATATCCGGCACAATTGCCTTAAGGGAAGGTCTTTTAATGGTTCCGATCATCAACGCATGTGTAACTTTGTGTTTTTTTAGCATCATCAAGCCTGTGCCAACTTGTCCCAGACGCACCACATCTGCTTCAAAAGAGCCGTCCAACAAAGTTTCATCAGCATTATCTTTTACTGCCAACACATAGAAAGGAAGATTATTTTTTTTGCAATCTTCAATCAACATTTTTGGGATGTTTCCACCCCCTATTATCATTCCCAATTTTTGTATTTGCATTACTCAGCCACTAACAAATTACGTTTTCCGCCCAAAGATTCGTCAATAAACTTAATTTGTTCCATAACCATTGGCTCATCTTTATATTTTTCATGAGCATCTGCTAATCTTTCTTCAAAAGTTCCTTCTTTACCTTTGAACAAGAACATATAGGCTCTCATCATTCTTTTAATAGTTGCTTCATCCACGCCCATACGTTGTAATCCCACAACATTTAACCCTCTTAATGTTGCCCTGTCACCTGTTACCATTCCATATGGAATCACATCTCTGGCCACTCCAGTAAGTCCTCCGATCATTGCTTTCTTACCGATATGCACAAACTGGTGAATACCGCAGTTTCCACCCAACACAGCACCATCACCGATATGGACATGTCCGCCCATAATTGCATTATTTGCTAAAATCACACCATTTCCAACAACACAGTCATGTGCAATATGGCAGTTAACCATAAACAAACTATCATCACCAACAACCGTGAGCAATCTTTCTTTTGGGGTACCAACTTGCATTGTAACGTTTTCTTTGATGATATTATTTTTTCCAACAATCAATGCTCCGTCACAAAACTCATTACCTCTGTCCTGTGGGCCTGCACCCAACACGGCACCGGGGAATACCACCGTATTATCACCAATTGTTGTTCTACCCATAACATGCACGCTTGCCAAAAGCTTTACACCTTCGCCAATAACTGCATTTTTTGATACTGTACAAAATGGACCTATCTCCGCTGTTGATGCAATTTGCGCACCTTTTTCAACATATGCCATTGGATGTATATTTGTCATAAAAAAATCCTTAAAAAATTAATACTTATAACAGAATATATACAACAAAGGCTTTAGTAAATACACAAAAACTTTCAATTTATTACCAAATAAATCACATTTTCTATTTATTGAGCCACTACAACTTCCTGTGACATTTTCTTTGAACTATCTTCCCACATATTATTTACAAACATAAAAAACAACATTGCCAATGCAATATAAACAATTGTTTTAATCAGATTAATCATTTTTTCTCCTAAAAACAGCATAAAAAAACCTTGCACCAAATACATAGTGCAAGGTTTATGTTTTTCAACACAAAGAAACTATTCTTCTGTTCCTTCTTCAGTTTTTTCCTCTGTCACAGGCGCTGTGGTTGTTGGAGCCGGCTTCAATTCCTGTAACAATCCCATTGCTTTTTTACGTTTTAATTTATTTACAAACTTCATAGAACGCTGAGCATCCCATTTTTTCTTTCCTTCTTCGCGTTGGAAAATATCTTTGTAAATTTCAATTGCTTGGTCAAATTCAGACAATTTTGTTAAACAGCTTGCCAAACCGTCATACAATTTATGACTGTATGTTTGTGCTCCGATAATTGTCTGAGCCTTTTTATAACACTTTAATGCATCAGAAAATTTCATCATTTTTTGATATACAAAACCAATAGATACCCAAGCTTGAATTTCTTTTTTATCTATTGATAAAATTTTTGTGAAACATTTAATTGCAGAATCATTATCACCCATCAACTGATACGTAACACCAACGCCATTCCAAGCCTTGATATTAGATTTATCTTGTGATAAAACCTTTTTAAAGAAAGAAATTGCTCTGTCATATTGTTTTAATTTTTGCAAGGTAACCGCAATTGACAACAATGTTTGAACATGTTTGGGGTCAACTTTTAAAGCCATTTCCAAAATATCCAAAGCTTCTTTAAATGAAAACATGTGTTGCAGAGCAATTGCTTTACCGTTTAATGCTTCCAAAGAAGTTTGATCTGCCTCATATGCTTTTTCAAAGCACTCAATAGCATCTTTATACAAACCCCTCATAGATAATGTAACACCTTTGTTGTTAAGCACTTCCACAGATTTTGGATTAAGCTCCAACGCTTTATCAAAGCATTCCACCGCATCTGTATATCTGCTCATTTTTTGAAAAGCAAACCCTTTTGAATTTAGGGTTTTCCATGAATCCGGCTGTTCTTTAATAGCCTCATCAAATTGTTCTATAGCTTGTTTATATTGACCTTGATCAAGAAGTTCCTGACCTCTTTTATAAAAATTGTTTTCGTTTGATTTTACCATGTTTAATTTCTCTCAACAATAGGTTGTTACAAAATAATCAGTCTTTATGGTATCACAAACATGGTAT
>JAZNSB010000030.1:0-24543 GCA_045590955.1 Alphaproteobacteria bacterium
AATACATCTTTTGTTGCCAAGTCCAAAACTGCCGTCAAAAACAACAAAAGACAAGTCTTTTATCAGTTTGGGATTTTGAAATCCGTCATCTAAAATAATAATGTCTGCGCCTTTGCTAATGGCAAGCTTTGCGCCCGCATATCTGTCTGAATTTATAACAACGGGTGCTGTTTTGCATAACAACATTGGTTCATCACCAACATCTGATGCACTGTGAATTTTTGGATCTACAATAATGTTGTTGAGCTTTCCTTTATATCCTCTGGATACAAAAAATGGATTGTAACCTTGTGCTTTTAATAATGTGGCAAGTGATATTGCAACCGGTGTTTTTCCTGTGCCTCCGGCAGTTATGTTACCAACGCATATTACCGGTTTTGAAACTTTGAATTTTTGGGCTCTTAACATGCGCATTTTGGTCAACCAACCATATAACATTCCTGCAGGGTAGAGAATGTTTGATATAAAATTGGTTGTTTGCCAAAACTTAGGAGTTTTCACCAATATAATCCTTTACTTTTTTTACAATATCATCCAAAACTTTGCCTTCAGAAACTGTCCAATCATAGGCTTTTTTGCATTTTGTTTTCAAAGTTTTTTCATCTGAAAGCAAGTTTTCTAAATGGGATAAAAGTTCTTGGGTGTCATTTACTTGAATAATAGCATCTGCTTTTTTTGCTCTGGTCATACAATCTGCAAAATTGTGCATATGAGGTCCAACCAAAACACAACATTTGTCTCTAGATGGTTCCATAAAATTTTGACCGCCATGTGGAATTAATGATCCTCCGATGAATACTATGTCGGATATGTTATACCAAATTCCTAATTCTCCCAATGTGTCTGCAACATAAACATCTGTTTTTTCTGTTATGGGCTCTGCTTTTGAGCGCAAAGAAACGTTTAATTTTATTTCTTCTTCCAGTTTTTGTTTTATCTCTGCGCCTCTGTGTGGGTGTCTGGGGGCAATGATGGTAAGTAAATCTGGAAAATTTTTCTTCAGTTTTGGTAAAATTTTGCCGATTTTAAGTTCTTCATCATGATGAGTGGAGCTAACAACCCATACTTTGCGGTCTTTTATCATGTTCAAAACTTCTTGTCTTTTGTCTTTGTCTAAAGGTAAAGGCAAACCGGCGTATTTTAAATTGCCAAGGCATATAGCATCTTTGGCACCTAAAACTTGCAATCTTCTGGCATCTTCATCAGATTGACCCAAGCATAAGGTAAAGTAACCAAGAATTTCTTTAATGACAAAGCCGAGTTGTTGCCATCTTTTGAATGATTTATCTGAAATTCTGCCGTTTACAAGTAACAACGGAATTTTTTTTCTGTTAATTGAAGATAAAATTGAAGGCCAAAATTCAGATTCAAACCACAATACCAAATCCGGATGCCAGTATTTGATAAAACGTGTGGTGAAAATGGGGTTGTCTATGGGAAAGTATTGGTGAAAAGCTCCTTTAGGAAGTCTTTTGGCCATAATCTCTGCAGATGTAACTGTTCCGGTTGTTACCATGATGTTTAATTTTGGATCTTCCTTAAGTAATTGAGATATTAACGGTAACATTGATATAGATTCACCAACAGAAGCTCCATGCATCCACACCAATTTGCCTTCCGGTCTGGTTAAGGTAGGGCGACCAATTCTTTCATTGAAGCGGTTGATGTCTTCTTTGCCTTTTTTTATCCTGCTTTGAATATATTTGTTGATTACAGTAGGATATAAGAATTTTATCAGTGATTTATATATTTTTATGAACATGTTTCCTCTGTTTTTTTGGTTTGTCTGAAGGTTGTACGGCAACTCTACCCATTAAGGTATCTGCGTTTGCAGTTAGAGTGTTAAGAGTTTGTTCTAAAGTTAATTTTAATTGATTTGTTTCTTCTTGAGAAATATCTTTTTTTACGTAAAAGGGCTCTGACATAATGAAAATGCCTTTAGAAAAGGGGCGAGGAATCATAAATTTATCCCAGCTTTTCTTTACAACTTTTGCGTTACTCATGCTATATGTGGCCATGATTATGGGTTTGCCTGTTTTTGCTGCAAAATATATGGGGCTTTCCGTCATGCGCATTCTGGGACCACGAGGACCGTCCGGAACTAAGGCAATTGATTTACCTTTTTTGAGTGTTTTTAAAATGCCTAAGGCTGCTCCAAGAGCGTTTTCATTACTTGATCCGTCAACAGTTTCTACACCCATCTGATGAAAGATGTTTGCAATAATTCTGCCATCATTGTGCGGAGAAACTAACACACTTACGGGAAATTTTAAATTCCATATAAACGGCATCATAAAAATTCTACCGTGCCAAAGCAGTAAAATGGCATTTTTTTCTTTTTCCATAATTTGGTTATATTTTTCTTTGCCCACAAACTCCCATTTTGTGGTTTTATATACAAAAGTGATATACATTTTGGCAATAAAAGCCAAAACAGACACCACAAAAGCAGAATGTAATAACTTGCGTTTTTGAGTTTTAATGTAAGTTTTTATATCATTTACGGTTACAGTCATTTTATTTATTTCTTTAGTAACTCAACAACAGAAATTCCAATAGCGTCATCATCTGTGACAACAACTTCTCCTTTGCCGATAAGAACGTTATTGGCATAAATATCAACATAGTCGGTTGATTTTCTGTCAAGCTCAACAACGGCACCACTACCAAGCTTTAAAAGTTGGCTCACTCTTAAAGTTGCAGACCCCAGTGTAACAGACAAATCAACTTCTATTTCATTGTTTGTATATGTGTTGTTCATTGGTATTAAAACTCCTTATCGGCTATAGTATATATAACAGATTCCAAATTCAAGCAAAATTTATTTATACACCAAAAATGTTTAATCTTTTGTGGATTAATAATAAGTGCGTTGCTTTTTTTTATCTGCACCATATATTTATACAAGATAAAAATTTAACAGGTGGTTTACAAAATGATAAAAAAAGAAACTTTTCCGGTTTTACCTCTTAGAGACATTGTTGTGTTTCCCAAAATGATTGTTCCGTTGTTTGTGGGTAGAGAAAAGTCTATTGCAGCACTGC
Source organism: Alphaproteobacteria bacterium (assembly GCA_045590955.1). Lineage (GTDB taxonomy): Bacteria > Pseudomonadota > Alphaproteobacteria > RF32 > CAG-239 > JAZNSB01. The sequence continues at coordinate 3,045 of JAZNSB010000030.1, forward strand.
AAGAGATAATTAATTCTGAAAAGAACATTATTTTAATTACACAAAAAGATGCATCAACAGAAGATCCAACGGCAAAAGATGTGTATGATGTTGGTGTGTTGGGAACTGTTTTGCAACTTCTAAAATTGCCCGACGGAACATTAAAAGTATTAATTGAAGGTCTTGAAAGAGTTAAAATTGATAAGTTTTTGAAAAATGACAGCTTTTTGGAAGCTTATGCAACTATTTTGCCTCAGCCCGATGAAGATGAAAAAGACTTTAAAATGCAAGCAATGGTTAGAGCTGTGATGGGTCAATTTGAAGAATATGTTAAGCTTTCTCACAAAGTTTCTTCTGATGTTTTGCCTTCTGTGGCACAAATTAAAGATTATAGCAAGTTGGCAGACACTATTGCTTCTCATCTATCTTTGAAAATTGCTGAAAAACAAATGCTTTTAGAAGCACATTCTTTGTCTGACAGGTTTGAGAAGATATTAGGCTTTATGGATGCTGAAATTACCATGATAGAAGTGGAAAATAAAATTAAAAACCGCATCAAAAACCAAATGGAAAAAAGCCAAAAAGAGTATTATCTTAATGAACAAATGAAGGCAATTCAAAAAGAACTTGGTGATGGTGATTTGGATGCCGAATTTGATGAATATGCAAAAAAGATAGAAACGGTAAAACTTTCTAAAGAAGCAAAAGAAAAAGCAAAATCAGAACTTAAAAAGCTTAAATCTATGAGTACAATGTCTGCAGAATCTACAGTAGTTAGAAACTATTTGGATTGGATGTTGGATATTCCTTGGAAAAAACCTTCAAAAGTCAATAAAGATTTACAAAAAGCTTTAGATGTTTTGGAAGAAGATCATTACGGCTTGGAAAAAGTAAAAGAAAGAATCGTAGAGTACTTAGCCGTTCAATCCAGGGCTCAGAAGGTTAGGGGGCCTATTTTATGTTTGGTCGGACCTCCGGGAGTTGGTAAAACATCTTTGGGAAAATCTATTGCCAGAGCAACGGGAAGAAATTTTGTCAGGGCATCTTTGGGAGGTGTGCGTGATGAAGCAGAGATCAGAGGTCACAGAAGAACATATATTGGTTCAATGCCCGGTAAAATTGTTAAAGGGATGAAAAAAGCCGGATCAACCAATCCGTTGTTTTTGCTTGATGAAATAGATAAAATGGGAAATGATCACAGAGGAGACCCGGCATCTGCGTTATTAGAAGTTTTGGATCCGGAGCAAAACTGTGCATTTAATGATCACTATCTTGAAGTAGATTATGATTTATCTGATGTAATGTTTGTTACAACGGCAAATTCTTTGGATATGCCTCGTCCATTGTTGGACAGAATGGAAATTATTCGTCTGTCGGGTTATACTGAAGATGAAAAGATTGAAATTGCAAAAAGACATCTGTTGCCTAAAATTATGAAGGAAAATGCAATTAAATCTGAAGAGCTGGAAATATGCGAAGATGCAATCAGAAACATTATTCGTTATTATACCAGAGAGGCTGGTGTCAGAAATTTGGAAAGAGAGCTTTCTTCTGTGGCAAGAAAGGCAGTGAAAGAAATTTTGCTTACCAAATGTTCCAAAATTTGTGTTAATGCAAAAAATTTGGAAAAATATCTTGGTGTAATCAAATATAGATTTGGAGAGATGGAAACCAAAGATTTGGTTGGTGTTTCTACCGGATTGGCATGGACGGAAGTTGGCGGAGATATTTTATTTATTGAAGCTGTTAATATGCCAGGTCACGGTAAAATAATGCAAACCGGAAAGTTGGGTGATGTGATGAAAGAATCTATTGAGACGGCATATTCTGTTGTAAAATCTCATTCAAAAGAATTGGGAATTGATGCAAGTGTGTTTGACAAAACAGATGTTCATATTCATGTGCCTGAGGGGGCAACTCCAAAAGATGGTCCGTCTGCCGGTATTACCATGTTTACGGCATTAGTGTCTTTGTTTACTAATATACCTGTAAAACGAGATGTAGCTATGACCGGAGAAATTACTCTTACGGGAAGGGTTTTGGAAATAGGCGGATTAAAAGAAAAACTTTTGTCTGCTCTAAGAGGCGGTATTAAAACAGTGATTATTCCAAAAGATAATGAAAAAGATTTGGCGGAAATTCCTGATAATGTTAAAAAAGGAATTAAAATTATTGCAGTTTCAGATGTAAAAGAGGTAATTGAAATTGCATTGAAGAAAAAGTTGCTAAACTCTAAATAATCGCTACATATATATAGAATCGAAGGCTTGTAGAATCGCAGAATACAAGCCTTTTTTGTTTCTTTGATTAAAAAAAATGAGGTTTTGCGCCATTTTTTTGAGTTCAAAATTAAAAAAAATGCAAAAAAATGCGTTTTTTTAGCTTTTTTTGGGTATAAATTACTTTATTTCGTTTGACTTTAGTTTTTTTTTAAGTTTGAATTTATCTTGTAAGAGGGATTTTGACTTGTCATATTTTTCTTACGTTGGTTTATAACAAAATAGCAAAGGATATTTTATCCGGAGCTAAAATTTATGGGGAGTCCTCAAAGTGAATAAAAATGAACTTATTTCTAGCATTGCTAGTTACACAGGTCTTACAAAGACAGATTCTGCTAAGGCTTTGGATGCATTCGTTACATCTGTAACAAAATCTCTTAAGACAGGTAAAGAAGTTCGCTTGGTAGGTTTCGGTACATTTGCAATTTCTAACAGAAAAGCAACAACAGGCCGTAACCCACGCACAGGCGCTGCTATCAAAATTCCTGCTAAGAAACAAGCTAAATTTAAAGCAGGTAAAGCTCTTCAAGACGCTGTAAACAAGAAATAGTTCTGCTATTTTTTGACAAGAGCAATCTTGTTGTAGAAGACTCAGAAACGGGGCACTTATTTGGTGCTCCGTTTTTTATTTATGACTGAACTAATTGAAAAATGTATATGAGATACCAAAATAAAAAAAGCACCATGAAGGTGCTTTTTTATGGCGGAGAGGCAGAGATTCGAACTCTGGGAGGGCTCGCACCCTCGACGGTTTTCAAGACCGCTGCATTAAACCACTCTGCCACCTCTCCAGCGTAATGGTTGTTGTTTTGTAACAACGTGATGTATAAATATATAAACAATTGTATTTCGTCAAGTCTTTTTTATTGTTTTTTTTATTTTATATGTCAAAATGTATAAAATTTTTGATTTTGGAAGAGTTAAATGCGTTTTATATTGTTATTTTTGGTATTCTTATCGGCAATAAACCCAGTATTGGCAAAAGAAGTTAATCCGCCAAAAGAGTATATTGAGTGGTTGGAAACTCTAAAAAACAAAATGGTGCAACAGGGAATTAAAAAAAGTGTGATTGATGCTGTTTATAAAGATAAAAATTTTTATAAAGCAAAAGCAAAAATTATTCAAAAAGACAGAAATCAATTGGAATTTTCAGTAACATCTGCCGATTATATAAATAAATTACTCAGCACAAAAAGATATTTAAAAGCTAAACAAAAATATGAAGAACTATATCCAAAGTACAAGTTTATAGAAGAAAAGTATGGAGTGCCTTTTGCTTTGTTGGTGGCTTTTTGGGCAATAGAAACCGATTGCGGAACCAAAACCGGAGAACAAAACATATTTGAGGCTTTAACGGTTTTAAGCTATGATAAGCGAAGAGCTGATTATTTTCAAAAAGAGTTGTTTAATGCCTTGAAAATTGTGCAGGATAACAACATAAATCCGGATGAATTAAAGGGTTCTTGGGCCGGTGCAAGCGGGCATTTCCAATTTATGCCATCAACATATTTGAGTTATGCAAAAGCATTAGATGAAAATAAAGCACCGGATATATGGAATAATTTGGATGATGCATTTTTGTCTGCGGCAAACTTTGTAAAAAAATTAAAATATAATGCCGGACAACCATGGGGGCAGGAAGTAAAACTGCCGTGGAATTTTGATTATAATTTGGCTTCCTTAAATATCAAAAAGCCGATAATTTTTTGGAAATCCAAAGGGATAAGAATAAAACTTAAACAAGTTGATGAACAATCTTTAGCTTCAATTATTGTACCGGAAGGAAAATTTGGAAAGGCGTATTTGTTGTTAGATAATCATTTTGTTATTAAAAAATGGAACAAAAGTCAAAATTATGCGTTGGCAGTTGGAATTTTGAAAGATTGTTTGGAAAATCGGAAAGTTTGGCGAGGAGTGGAGACTGATAAAAAAACAATCCTGAAAACAGATGATATCAAATTTGTGCAACGTTTCATAAATAAACAAAAACTGGCTAAATTAAATGTAAACGGAAAACTGGATTTGAAAACAATCAAAGCGGTTAAAAAACTGCAAAAAATGGCTTTTATGCCTCAGGATGGATATCCGGATTACAGGTTAATCAGAAAAATCAGGTATTATAAACCGTGGCTTGGTTTTAAGGTGCCGGTGCCACCGATAAAACCTGTATAAATTACCAAAAATAGTGTTTACTAACCTCAAAAATTATATTAAATTTGTCTGGAATGTGACCAATTTTAGAGGTGATTATGCATTTTAGGCAAAATGCTATTTTAATATTTGTTTTAATTGCGTTTGTGACAGCTTGTTCTGCGCCACGTCAACGCTTTGCCAATTTATATACCCAATCTGGAGCAATAAAAGGTAAAGGCGGAATTTATAAAGTAGGTAACCCGTATAAAATTATGGGTAAATGGTATTATCCAAAAGAAGATTATAATTATTCTGAAGTTGGTGTGGCTTCTTGGTATGGAAAAGATTTTCATGCAAAATATACTGCTAACGGTGAAATTTATGATATGAATACGTTGACAGCTGCTCACAGAACTTTGCCTTTGCCGTCTGTGGTAAGAGTTACTAATTTGGCAAACGGCAGATCAGTTGTTTTACGAGTAAATGACAGAGGTCCTTTTGCAAAAAACCGAATTATTGATATTTCTAAACGTGGTGCGCAAATACTTGGTTTTGCGGAACAAGGAACAACAAAGGTTAAGGTGGAAATTTTACCTTGGGAATCTAAGCGTCTGAAGGCTCAGCTTTTGGGTGATGATGTGGAAGGTATTTATGAAACATATTTAACCGACAAAGACAGACCACATGAAAATACAATTGAAAAAATGAGTGTGCCTAAAGTGGTGTATAAAACTGAACCTGATGTTAAAGTTGGTTATTTTGTGCAAGCCGGTTCTTTTAATGCTCAGGAAAGTGCAGAAAACTTAAAGGCTCAATTATCTGCAATCAAAAATAATATAGCCGTTAAGCCGGCATATATAAACGGGGGTAAGTTTTATCGGGTAAGAATAGGGCCGTATGAGAATCGAACAAAAGCAAATGATGTGTTGCAAGAAATAAAAGAGTTTGGAATTTATAATGCTAAAGTAGTATTTGAATAAAGGAAACTAAAATGAAAAAATGGCTAGTATTTTTTATGATAATATCTTGTGTTGTGTGCACAAATGCCAATGCATTTGAAACAGAAGCAAGAAATGCAATTTTGGTTGATTATGAAACAGGAGAATACTTGTTTGCAAAAAATCAGACAGATATGATTCCGCCGGCGTCTATGAGCAAACTTTTGACAGTATATGAGATATTGTCCAGAATAAAAGCCGGTTCTTTAAGCAAAGATGACGTGTTTACGGTTAGTGAAAATGCGTGGAGAAAAGGTGGTGCCGCAACAGGTTCTTCAACAATGTTTTTGCCAATTGGCCATAAAATTAAAGTAAGCGATTTGTTGCGTGGTATTATTATTCAATCAGGTAATGATGCTTGCATTGTAGCAGCAGAGAACATTGCAGGTTCTGAAGGAAATTTTGTTGATATACTGCAATCTACAGCAGAGAGCTTAGGAATGCATAATACTATGGTGGCAAATTCTACCGGTTGGCCTCATCCGGACCATAGAATGTCTGTGGAAGATTTGGCAATTTTGGCAAAGCATATTATAAAAGAATTTCCTGAACACTATTCCGTTTTTTCTGAGAAAAACTTTACTTATAACAACATTAGACAAGGAAACAGAAATCCGCTTTTGTATTCTATGCCGGAAGCAGACGGTTTGAAAACCGGTCATACAGAAGAAGCCGGTTTTTCTTTGGTGGCATCTGCAAAAAGAGGAGAAAGAAGACTGATTGGAGTATTGGCAGGGCTTAAAACTAATAAACAACGTTCTGAAGAAGCGGAAAGAATTATGAATTGGGGATTTAGAGAGTTTAATAATTATAAAATTTTGAATGCAAATGAAACATTGATAAAAATACCTGTGGTTTTGGGTAAAAAAGATGAGGTTGCCGCTGGTGTGGCAGAAAATGTGGTTAAAACTTTGCGCAGAGGCAATGTAAAAAATGTGAAGCTAACCGCAGTATTTGATAAGCCCTTAAAAGCATCTGTTAATAAAGGCGATGTGCTTGGTAAGGTTAAAATTGAAGCACCAGAGTTGTCTGTAACAACAGTAGATTTGGTGGCTTTGGAAACTGTTAACAAAACTAATGTTTTTGGAAAATTGTGGTATAATTTAACTCATTTGATTGGAAGATAAATGAAAGCAAAATTTATTACTTTTGAAGGCGGAGAGGGAACCGGAAAGTCAACACAGATTAGGATGTTGGCAGATTATTTGTCTTCTAAGCAAATAGATGTCTTGACTACAAAAGAACCCGGAGGAACACAAATCGGAAGCCAGATAAGACATATTTTGGTGACAGAAAGAGCAGAAGAAATGGATCCGATGTCTGAGGTGTTGTTGTATTATGCAGACAGATCTCATCATGTAAAGTATAAGATATTACCGGCTCTTGAACAAAATAAGTGGGTGTTGTCTGATAGATTTGCAGATTCAACAATGGCATATCAATACTACGGGTATGATAAAAGAGTGCCTAAGAAAGTTTTGGAAAATCTTTATGGTCTGGCAGTGGGGCAATTAAAACCTGATTTGACAATAATTTTGGATTTGGATGTAAAAATCGGTTTGAAACGCTCTTTTGCAAAGGCAGAGCAGATGACAGAAAAAGAAACTCATTTTGAAAATATAGATGTTTCTTTTCATGAAAATTTGCGAAACGGATTTTTGCAAATTGCTAAAGATAATCCGCAAAGATGTGTGGTGCTTGATGCAAATACTTCGGTTGAAAGTTTGCATGAACAAATAAAAGATTTGGTAAGTAAAAGGTTTGATATTTAGCATGGTGGTTTTGCATCCGAAAGATAACAGCTATTTATTGGAGCATGAAAAAGCTGCAGAGTTTTTGCTTAACTGCTGGAAAGAAGGAAAATTGCATAATTCTTGGATTTTTTCCGGAGAAGAAGGTATTGGAAAAGCAACTTTGGCATATAAATTTGCCAGATTTTTATTATGGGCGGATGAAAATAATAAAGAAAAATATACTAATTTAGATATTGCAGAAAACTCTCTTGTTTTCAGACAAGTGGCTTCATGTTCACACCCAGATATGAAGGTGGTGGAAAGAGATTTTATCAAAAAAGACAAAGATAAAATTGTAAAAGCAATTAATTCAGGAAAGCCTTTGGAAAATGAAGATATCAGATTGATGAAAAAATCTGCAGTGATTTCTGTTGATGATGTAAGATCTATAAACCAGTTTTTGTCAAAGAGATCTTCTGCCGGATGGCGAGTTGTTATTGTTGATAGTGTGGATGAATTAAATACTGCAGGGGCAAATGCAATTTTGAAGATTTTAGAAGAACCTCCGGCAAAAACGATAATGATTCTCATCTCACATAATCAGAATTCTTTGTTGCCAACGATTAAATCAAGATGTGCGAAATTGATGTTGCAACCGCTTAAAAAAGAAACGGTGTCATCTTTACTGAGACGTTATTGCCCTCAACTTGCAGAAAATCAAATTGAACAGATAACACTTTTGGCAAAAGGATCTATTGGAAAGGCAATTGTATTTGCCGATATGGATGCAGCCACAAAATATAACCAATTGTGTTCTTTGGTATATGCTCAACACAATATAAAAATGGTAGATTTAAATGATTTTGCAAATGAAATGGCAAAAACAGCTGATGCTTTTGAGTTGGTAAAAGAATTGATTTTTGAATTTATATCTAATAACATTCAGACATCAGATAATGGTCTTGATTTGGCAGATTATTATATTGAATGTGTAAAAATTTTTAGAGATGCGGAAAATTTAAACTTTGATAAGAAGCAGACTTTAATCAGAATTATAACAAATTTAGCAAGGAAAATTTAAGATGATTGTAGATAGTCATTGTCATTTGAATTTTGATGATTTTGGAGATGATATTGCAGATATTGTTCAACGTGCAAAAGACAATAGTGTGTGTGCAATGCTTAATGCCGGAAGTGATATGAATGACCTTGAAACTCAGCTTGAGTTGTGTGAAAAATATCCGTTTATTTATACGGCTGTTGGCGTTCATCCGCATAATGCTAAAGATTATGAGTCTGTTAAAGCTCAAGATATTATACAAAAAACAGAACATAAAAAAGTGGTGGCAATTGGTGAGACCGGGCTGGATTATTATTATGATTTAAGCCCCAGAGATTTGCAAAAAAATTTTTTTTATGAGCATATAATTGCTTCTCAAGAAACGGGTTTGCCCCTTATTATACACGCTCGTGAAGCTGATGAAGATATAATTGAAATGTTGAAACAAGGCTTGAAGGAAAAAGAATTTGGTGCTGTAATTCATAGCTTTTCTTCTTCTAAAAAGTTGGCTGATTTTGCAGTGGAACATGGTTTTTATTTGTCTGCATCAGGAATGATTACTTTTAATAAAAGTGTGGAACTGAGGGATATTTTTAAAGATGTGCCTTTGCACAATTTGCTGGTGGAAACAGATGCTCCTTATTTGGCACCGGTGCCTAAAAGAGGCTGTAGAAATGAGCCTGCATTTGTGATTCATACTTTGGAAAAGTTGGCTCAGATTAAAGATGTGCCTTATGAACAAATGGCTCAGATAACAACCGATAATTTCTTTAAGCTGTTTAGAAAAGCAAGTGATAAGGGTAGGTATTTGTATTAATGTTAATAATATGGTAATAATATGCTAATATACTGTATTATTAATTTAACGGAGGTTTAGATGCTTTGTTTATATCATGTGGCAGATAATGACGGAAAAGGTTCGGCAGCAGTGGTCAAATCTGTTTTTGCAGATATTGAAACATTGGGTATTAACCACGATATGCCCATTCCATATGAAGAAATTGAAAAACATGATAAAATTGTGATTTGCGATTTTTCTTTGCCTGCAGAATATATGTATAAATTAAATGAACAAAAAGATCTGATTTGGATTGATCATCACGTTTCTGCAATTAAAGAATGTGAAGAATATAGAAAAAAACACGCTTTGGAAGAAATTAAAGGTTTAAGAAAAGTAGGAACAGCAGCAATAGTACTTAGTTGGCAGTATTTTTATCCGGATAAAAAAATTCCGGAAGGGGTGATGCTGCTCGGAAAAAATGATATTTTTGATTTGTCTGATGATAGGGTGAGACCTTTTGAATATGCTTTTCAATCTTTGGGGGTGAATTATCCGCAAGATGAGACATGGACAAATTTGTTTGAAGAAAAAATAAATATAGATGAGTTGGTGAAAAAAGGCAGGGCAATTTTGTCTTGGATAAGAAATAGAAACTTTAGGTTGGTCAGAGGTTTGGTTTTTGAAACCGAATTTGAAAATTATAAATGTATTTGCTCAAATATGGCACAAGGATATTCCGAATTTTTTGACTCTGTGTCAAATTTGGATGATTATGATATTATGATAAATTTCTATATGAATAATGAAAACACTTGGAATTTGAGCTTTTATACCAAAAAAGATGATATTGACGTTTCTCAAATTGCGGCAACTTTCGGTGGAGGAGGTCATGCAAAAGCTGCAGGTGCTTCAAAACTTAAAGATTTGCCAAGCTTTTTGAAACAAGGATGTAATTGGAGAAAAAAATATGAGTAAGATACTAATAACATCAGCATTGCCATATGTAAACGGATTGCCCCATTTGGGACATATGGTTGGTTGTTTGTTGCCTGCAGACGTATATGCCAGATTTATGAGACAAAGGGAAAATGAAGTGTTGTTTGTTGCCGGAACCGACGAACACGGAACTCCTTCTGAAGTGGGAGCTTTGGCAGAAGGAATGGATGTATATGATTATTGCACAAAATATCATAACAGACATAAGCAAACCTATGCTGATTTTTATATTTCTCCAGACTGTTTCGGAAGAACTTCTTCTGAGCAAAATAAAGAAATTACATATCGTATATTTGAAGATTTGGATAAAAACGGTTTTATTGAAGAAAGAGAAATAGAACAGCTGTTTAGCATTGATGATAACAGATTTTTACCAGACAGATATGTGGTGGGAACTTGCCCGCATTGCGGTTATGAAAAAGCCAGAGGTGATCAGTGTGAAAATTGTTGCACAGTATTGGACCCTACAGATTTGAAAAATGCAAAAAGTATTATTTCCGGCAGTTCTAATTTGGAGATAAGAAAAACAAAACATTTGTTCTTAAAATTGCCTAAAATTGAAGATAAACTTGCAAAATGGGTGAAAACCAAAGAACCGTTCTGGCCGGATGTGGCGTATTCAATTGCCCAAAAATGGCTTAAAGAAGGACTGAAAGAACGCTGTATTACAAGAGATCTTAAGTGGGGATTTACAGTAAATAAACCAGGATATGAAGACAAAGTGTTTTATGTGTGGTTTGATGCCCCAATCGGTTATATGGGAATTACCAAAGAATGGTCTGATAAAGATCCTCAAAACAGAGATTGGAAAGATTGGTGGTTGGGTCAAAAAGATGTTCGCCATGTGGAATTTATGGCAAAAGACAATGTGCCGTATCATGCAATTATGTTTCCTGCAATGTTATTGGCAACAGGAGAAGATTGGACTATGGTTGACTATCTGAAAGGTTGCAGTTATTTGACTTTTGAGGGAGGTAAATTTTCAAAATCCGAACATGTGGGCGTGTTTGCCGAAGATGCTGTAAAAGAGTTTGATGCAGATTTGTGGAGATATTGGCTGATGGCAAATGCTCCGGAATCATCAGATACGTCTTTTACGTTTGAAAGTTTTGCCGGTGTGGTTAATAAAGACTTGAACGGTGTGCTCGGCAATTTTGTCTCTCGTGTGCTGAAGATGACAGCTTCTAAATTAGGTCCATGTGTGCCGCAAGGAGGAGAATATCTTAAAGAAGATATTGATCTGATAAATGATTTGAATGAAAAAGTTCAAAATTATATTAAGTATATGGAAAATATGGAATTTAGAAAAGCTTTGGCAGAACTTAGAGCAATTTGGGTGGATGGAAATAATTATATTTCTCTGACAGAGCCTTGGATGGTAATCAAAGAAAATCCAAAAAGAGCAGAAACAATTTTGAAATTATGTATTAATTTAATCAGAATTTATGCAAATTTAATGGCACCGATTATGCCCAATACAGCTAAAAAAATGTTAGCTATTTTCGGAGTAGAAGAATTTGACAGTTTGAAAAATTTTGATGCAAAAACTCAAATTGAAGTGTTAAAACCAAATACTCCATTTAATTTTGATGGAGCATTATTTGAAAGAATTAGTGACGAAAGAATTGAAGAATTAAAGGCTAAATACGGGAGCAAAAAATAATGATAAGAAGACGCATTAGAGAAGATTTGGGAGAAACCGGTTGGAAGGCTAAAGTTATAAAATTGCTCAATTTTATATTTATTCCTTTGCGATATCCTTTTGTGACTATATGCGTGCTTGTTGTTGCTTTTTTGCTTTATGTTATTCCAACTTTTATGGGCGCTGAATATAATAATGTTCATATTTGGTATTTAAATAAATTAAAGCAATATGTTGATCTTGAAGATGATGTGGAAGGTAATGATTTAACGGGTAGGAATGGTAAAGCAACACAGATTGTTAAGTCTGTAAAGATTAATGATGATGCCAAGCCAAAGGCAAGAAAATCTTTTCAAAAAGCAACAAATGCAGTTTTGAAAGCTATTGATGTGTTGAAAAATGAAGAGGTGGTAAAACCAAAGAAAAAAGTAAGAAAAAAACAAACAACAGATAAGTTTGGTTTAACATATTTGAATGTACCTCAAAAAATTTCTTCTCAAAATGTGGTGGTGCTAAATGCCAATGAGATTGTTGTTGGAAAAAACAGACTTTTCTTGCATGGGATATATGTTAACCCACAAACAAATGATGGTATGATGGCAAAGGATTTTTTAATTGATTTGATAAGCGGTAAAGATGTAGATTGTATGTTGGTAGCTTATACAAAAACGAATGATTATACAGCACTTTGTTATGTTGGAGATATTGAAATAAATCGTTTGTTGGTGGATAAAGGATATTCTGAAAATAAAGCTCTAAAATAGGAAAATAAATGTTCAAAACAATTTCAATGATGATAGGCTATGTTTTTATGTTTTTGGGCTTGGCAATGCTAATTCCGGGATGTATGGATTTTGACAAGCAACATATTTTATATAATAATTTTTTTATGACGGGTTTGTCATCTATCGGATTTGGAATTATTCTTTTTTTTATCGGCAAAAAAACAATAAAACAGATTGGAATCCATCAGGCGTATGCGTTAACGCTATGCATTTGGATTATGTTGATTGTGGTAGCAAGTGCTCCTTTTATAATATCTGGAAATTTTGATTCTGTAACAGATGCTGTTTTTGAAGCGACGTCAGGTATAACCTCAACGGGTGCAACGGTGTTACAAGATGTGCAGTCACAACCAAAATCAATTTTATTATGGCGAGCAATGCTTAATGCGTTTGGTGGTATTGGAATTGTTGTGTTTGCAGTTACTCTTATGCCTTTTTTGGGTGTGGGTGGTATGCAAATTTTTCAGCGAGAAAGTTCTGATTTTCATGATAGGTTTTTGCCAAGAATTAGTGATATTGCACAGCATATAATACTACTTTATGCAGGGTTAATGGTTGTTTGTGGTGTGTTATATTATTTGGCGGGAATGGATTGGTTTGATGCAATTTGTCATGCACTTACAACGGTTTCAACCGGCGGTTTTTCTACAAAAAATAATTCTTTGGCTTTTTTTAACAGTATTAAAATTGAAACAATAGCCATGATATTTATGTTGGCGGGTGCATTGCCGTTTACATTTTATTTTACGTTTGCAAATCAAACTCAGGCAAATTTTTTGCGTAAGAATCAGGTAAAAACCTTTTTAAAGACGATACTTGTGTATGTGCTGATTATGACTGCGTGGTTGGTATTTAAAAAAGAATATAGTCTTGATGATGCTTTAAGGTTTGCTTCTTTTAATGTTATATCTGTTGCAACAACCACAGGATATTGCTCAGCAGATTATTTATTATGGGGAAGTTTTGCTATCGCTATGTTTTTATTGTTTTATTTAACTGGTGGTTGCACAGGTTCAACATCAGGTTCTATCAAAATTTTCAGATGGCAGGTTTTATGGGCGTTTATTAAAAAGAGTTTTGCAAAAATTTTAGATCCGTATAGAGTGACAGAAACAAAAATCGGTAAAGTGGTTGTTGATGAAAATTCCCTGTCTTCTGTAATGTTGTTTTTTGCCACATTTGTGCTTACAGTATTTGTAATTATCTTAGTATTGACTTTTTGCGGTGTGGAATTTGCTCAAGCAATGTCAATGTCCATATCTTGTTTAACCAATACAGGTCCGTCTATTGATGTTTCTACCGGACCCATGGGAAGTTATGCTTTGCTTACAAATCAGGCAAAGCATATACTAATAACGGCAATGATCCTTGGACGAATGGAAATCATTACCGTTTTAGTATTGTTTACCAAAGATTTTTGGCACAAATAATTATTCTTGAGAATTTGCTTCTTCGTTAAAGCTAAAGCTTTCTTCTTCAAATCCTTCAGGAATTACAATTTCTTCTTGAGGCAGTGCCTCAGGAATTTCAACTTCAGGTACTTGTGGTTGAGCAATTTCTTCTTCTGTGTCTGCTTCATTATCGGATGATGTATCTATGACATCTGCAGCAAAAACATCTTCAGGATTTGCAATTACTTTTTGCTCTTCTGCCGGAACTTCTACAGATGTCTCTTGCGGAGCAGGCGATTTAGCTTCATCTGTTTGTTGTTTTATTTGTTCAATTGTCTGCAGAGCGTCTTCTTTGCTGATTGAAGCTTGCGTATCAGTTTTTTCTTCAACTGTTATTTGCTGATCCGGGATATTGATGAGCATTTTTGGAGTATCTATGTCTGCATCTTCTGTAGATTGAGCTACATCTTGATTTTGATCTGTTCTTTCTGAGTTTTGTGTTTCTGAAACTTCTGCCTTGGAGTCTTCTTTATTTAAATTATTTTCTTGTTCTTGAGAATTTATTTCTTGAAGAGTTGCATTTGTTTCATCAGCTTGATTTTCTTGAGCTGTTTCTTGTGTTGCTGGTTCTTCTTTTATTTCTTCAGCTACTTGTTCAACATTGTTTTGAGCAAGTTTATCTCTTTGAGCCAGTTGTTCAGCAGTTAAAGGAGTAAGGCCGGTTTGGCTGTCCATACATTGGAGTAACCACACATCATATACAGGGTGTTCAACCGGATTTAATGCCGGGCTTGATGAAAGCATCCAACCTTTGAATATGTTTACAGGATCTTGGTTGGGTTGAATGTCAATAATATCCATAAATGCAAAATTTTCCGGAGTTTCTTCGGGTGGTCTGGTTTTGCATGCTCTGGTAACTATTGATAAACTGCCAAATTTTATTTCTGTATCAATTGGAGCAATAATTTCACTAACTCTGCCGGTTATTTTATCCATAGCTTGCAGTTTTGCAGAGTTTGTTGAAATTTCTGCAGCTTGAGCGTTTAATGTGATTAAAGAACATGCTGTAAGTAATGTAAAAAGTTTAGTTTTTGTCATCGCCAGTCACCATAAATATAATTTCACCAACCATATCTTCTATTGTTTTAAATTCTTTTGTTTTGTTAATAACATCGCCATCACGCAAGTACTCTGTGCTTTGGCCCGGGTCAATTTTAACAAATTTTGCACCCATCAGACCGTCTCCAACAATGCTAACCACGCTGTCTGTTGGGATTTTTAATTCATTTGATAAGCTGAGGGTAACTTCTGCTTCATAGTCATTTTGGTCTAAGTTTTGAGCAATAACAGTGCCTACTTTGATACCGTTTATTCTGACATCTGATCCAACATTTAATCCGCCTACTTTTACAAATTTTGCCGTAACGTTATATCCTTTTACCACTTGAAGATCAGATACTTTATATGCAAAATATCCAAAAAACATGGCAATGGCCAGTACTACTATTCCCATAATTGTTTCTATTGGTCTTTTACTCATTAATTTGCTCCTTGTTTTTGAGTTTTTTTAGATTTGCCAATGCTAATAATTCTATCTACCAATTCTTCTATTACCATTGCATCTTGTGTATATTCAAATTCTGCATTTGGTGACAAAAAGTCTTCTGAACCGCCGGGGACAATTTCTATATATTTGGGTCCCATTACAGCACTGCTGACAATTGCAGCACTGCTGTCTTCGGGGATGTGAACATTTTTATTTATATTTAAGGTTAATACAGCTTTAAAATCTTGGTCAAGTTTTGTGTCTGCTACAGTTCCGATGTTCAGTCCTGCCATTCTAACAGCATCTCCTTTGAGAAGACCGTCTGTTCTGTTAAAGCGGGCAACTATGCTGTAGATTGATGAAGCATCTTCGTTTTTTTTGATCTTTGCTTTGCTGGTAATGAAGAAAGTTAAAACCGTAAGCAATATCAAAAAGACAATTGCACCAACTTTAAATTTTTGTATTTCTTCTTGTGAATATGTGTTTTTCAACATGTTATTACCTTCTATATATTCATCTATGCGTATATTATTAAAGCAAAATAAAAATTTTGTCATCAATAATTAAATAAAATTAAAATAATTGTTAAAATTTAAATTTTATTTGTTAGTATATGCTTATTGATGATGGGGAAAATATGATTGTTGTAAAAAATTTATATAAAGATTTTGGCAAAAAAAATGTTATAAATAATATGAATTTTTGCATAAACAGAGGGCAATTGGTGGCTTTGCTGGGAGAAAACGGTGCCGGCAAAACAACCTTAATGCGTTTGATGTGCGGGTTGATTACCCCAACAATAGGTAATGTATCTGTTATGGGTTGTGATATGCAACAAAACAGAGAAGAGGCCCTTAAATATATGGCTTATTTGCCGGAAAACAATCCTTTATATGACGATATGACGGTGTTTGAATATGTGGAGTTTATGGCTAAGACAAAAAATGTACCGTCAGAAGAAATAATAATGGGTTTTAATGAATTGGCAGAAGATTTTTCATTGAAAAATGTGGTAAACCAAAAACTGGGAACATTGTCAAAAGGTTTCAGAACAAGAGCTGCTTTGGCCGCTTGTATGATTGCCAGACCAAAAGTTTTGCTTCTTGATGAACCAACAGATGGTCTTGACCCAAATCAAAAATATCAGGTAAGATGGTTTATTCAAGAATATGCAAAGAAAAATATAGTGATTATTTCTACTCACATAATGGAAGAAGTGGAAGCTCTTGACCCCAGAGTGTTGTTTATAAAAGGCGGAAAACTGGTGGCAGATACATCTGTGACAGAAATTAAAAAACTGGCTCTGGATATGAGAGTGGAAACAGCTTTTAGAACAATGACGGCAATTTAATGAGGTAAAAATGTATGCAATTTTTAAAAAAGATTTTTTAGCTTATTTTAAAACAAATTTTGCATATTTTGTTTTGTTTGTTTATGCATGTCTGTCTGCACTGAACATGATTTATGTGGGTAAGTATTTTGAGCTGAGCAATATAAATTTATATTCATTATTTTCTGTGCAACCGCATCTGCTTGCTTTGGTGTTGCCGGCAATTTCCATGAAAAGTTGGTCTGAAGAATATAAGCAAAAAACAATAGATATTATTTTGACACAACCGTTGTCTTATTCAAAATTGGTTTGGGCAAAATTTTTGGCAACTTTTGCAATGGCAAGTATTATGATTTTGTTTACCTTGCCAATTTGGATATATACAGCAAGTATAACAACCCTTGATAACTTAAATATATTGGGTGCATATGCCACATTGTTTATGGTGGCAGGAGTATTTAGCGCTTTAGGTAATGCCGTGTCTGCCTTTAATAAAAATCCGCTGATGGCATATTTGATGGCATTTTTTATCAGCTGGATTTTGATTGAATTAAATTTTGCAAAATTTAAACCTTTGTCAGAAGTTCTTTCTTTGCAAAATGTGATGGAAAAAATGAGTTTTATGCCTCAATATAATAATATTATAAGCGGACAGATAAGCTTAAGTACCATGCTTTATTTTGTGTTGATCGTGCTGTTTTGCGGTTGGATTAATGTGGTGGCATTAGAGTATAAAAAGGATTAGAAGAATATGAAAAAAAAGCTGAATATGATACTTTTTATGGCTTGTATGATTATAAGCTTTGTTTTGTTATCTTTTAGTTCTACATTAATACTTGATAAATTTCAGTTTGATTTGACAGCAGAAAATAAATTTACTTTATCAAAGGCTTCAAAGCAATTGATTAAATCTTTGGAAATGCCTTTGTTTATTACTGTTTATGTGTCTCCTGAATTGACTGCAAAAGATGTTAAAAATGCTGAATTTACAAAAAAAGTTCTGACATTTATTGAAAAATATAAAATTGAGGCAGAAGACAGAGTGTTTGTAACCGTTAAAGAAGCATCTCCTTATACAGATAATGCTCAAGAAGCAAAAAAACTGGGGTTAAAAGAAATTAAAACAACAGATAAAATGCCTCCATATTTTTTTGGAGCTCATTTTGCTTTGGAAACGGGAGTATCTTCGGTTGTGTCTGAATTTTCTCCTAAAAGAGAAAATTATTTGCAACAAGATATCTCTAAAGCAATTGAAAAACTCTTTAATCCAAAATCAAAAAAGATTGGAATTGTTTCTCCTAATTTTACGTTAATAGCATCCGGAAAAAACAAATATACCAATCTGTTAGTTGAAAGATTGGCAAAAGATTATCAGCTTGAAGTTTTGCCAAATGAAATGGCGGAAGTACCATTGGATATTGATGTTTTGATATTGGTTAATCCTGATTTTACGGATATTTTTACCTATGCCTTAGATCAGTTTGCTATGAGAGGTAAGCCTATTTTGCTGTTCTTAGATAATATGACAGATTCAAAACAACACAAAAAAGAGCACGCACCGTTATTAAATGAATTTTTAAATGTATTTGATTTGTCTTTTAATACAAAGGTTGTATTGGCTGATGAAAAAAATGCACGTTATGTGATGACAAAAAAATCTAAAGGTGTCCCAGTAAAAAATGTATTTTGGATGGAGTTTGATACTGATGATTTTGATAAAAACAATATAATTATGAATTCTATAAATAAAATAAAGGTCAATACCCCAGGAGCGTTAAAAGTTTTGGATGATAGAGTTATGTCTTTGGCTTTTTCATCTGATAAATCAGGTATGGTTAGTAACAATGTGTTTAAAACTTTTAATGTATTTAATTATATGGATTTTTATCGTCAGGGAAATGAAAAATATGTGTGGTTTGCTTTGGCAGAACACAGAGTTTTATCTATGTATGAAGAGCAAAAATATAATACGTTATATCCGTTTTTATCAATGTCGGTTACTCCGCCAAAACTGGCAGTAGTGGCAGATGTTGATTTGTTATTTTTACAAGAGCCTACAAATTTTGATTTTATAGAAAGAGTTGTTCATTATTTGGCAGAAAATAACTCTTGGCTCAGATATTCTCCGCAACAAAGCAAGTTTAATTTGTTGCCAATTCAAAAAGTGATAGATAAAAGTACAACGGCAAAAGAAAGTGCAAAAATTTTGATGCTTGAAACTCAGCTTAGAGATTTGGAAATGGAGTTGAGACAGGAATATGCGTATGCCAGTGCAGAAAATTTAAGACAAACAATTAATAATGCAGAACAAATTCAAAGAGAAATTCAGCATAAATCAAATCAGCTACAGTACTTGAATTTTACAATTGAAAAGAAGGCAACGCAAATAAAAAATATGATTATTATTGCAATTTCAGTGGTTGTTCCTTTGATAATGGTGCTGTTGTTGTTTGTAATAAACAAAGTTATTTTTATGCGCAGAAAAAAGATTATAGAAAGAAAAATCAATGTTTAAAAAATATATAAAATCTGCAGTTGCCGTATTGGTATTATCTTTGTTGATTGCTCTTTTGAGTTTATTAGAACATCAAACAATGTTTGAAAGATCTGTTATTGGAACAAAGATTTTTAACAGATCTTTGGAAAAGGGGGCCTATATTGACAGAATTGTTATTTTAATCCCCAATAAAAAACCGACAGATATTGTATTGCAAAAAAATAGTGTATGGAGTTTGAAAAATTATAATATGTATCCCGCAAACAGAGGTATGATAAACAAGTTGTTGACTTCTATAAATGCGGCGGAATTTGAAAAAAAAGAAAATATAACCTTAAATGTGACAAATTATCCGGTAATCAAAACATATGTTGGAGAAGAAGTTCAAGATTATGTGATGATAGGAGAAACAACAGCGGATAATAAATTTATGTTTATTCAAAAAATAGGGCAGGCTAATGCATGGCTTACCAAAGAAATTTTTGATCTTAATTTGCCAGATTATGTTTGGTTTGAAAGTTCTTTGGCGCAACTAAAAACAGAAGACGTGGCCAGGATTGTATTAAATGGAACCGGATATGACTTTGAATATGTAAGAAATACTCCACAAGAGCATTTTAAAGCCAATGAAAATGTGCTTGTGGATT
The DNA here is from genome assembly GCA_045590955.1 of Alphaproteobacteria bacterium. Classification (GTDB taxonomy): domain Bacteria; phylum Pseudomonadota; class Alphaproteobacteria; order RF32; family CAG-239; genus JAZNSB01. The sequence goes on from JAZNSB010000030.1 coordinate 22,842, forward strand.
TGAAGTGGTTGGCAGATTTGGCTTTTGGAGCAAAATTTATTGATGTACGTAATGAAGAAAGTTTTGACAGACAAAGATTTGTTCATGAAAGAAAAATTTTGTTTGAAATGTTTGATGGTTTAATTGCTGAGTTTGTGTTTTATACAAATCTTTCAGATTATTGGATGAAAATAAATTTATTAAAATCACCCCTTATAAGTAATAAGGCAAATGCTTATATTAAAAACAATCAAGATTTGTTTGCCGGCTGGTATTTTAATCTTGAGCCTAAATTGGGTAAAAAATTGTTTTTGGTAAAGCAAAGTGATGAGTGAAGAAATAAGGATATTAAAAAAAGCACTAAAACATGCAGAAAATTTAACTTTGGCAAAATCTACTTTTTTGGCGCAAGCAGCACACGATCTGAAACAACCAATGCAGTCTTTGTTTGTTTTTGTAAATTCTTTGCAAGAATCTAATTTGACAGCTGAGCAAAAAGAATTGGTAGATAAAATAGAGTTTTCTGCGGAGAATTTGAAAAATCTTTTAAATAGTCTGCTAGATGTTTCGCAGTTGGAACTTGGTGCTATAAAGCCAAACTTTGAAGAGTGTGACATAGGTAAGGTATTGTTCCAATTGCAAAAAGAATTTGAACCTTTGGCCGAGCAAAGCAACATTTTGTTTAAGGTGATTAACACAGACGCAAAAGTGTATACCGATTCTGTTTTGCTTTCCAGAATGATTAGAAATTTGTTGTCTAATGCATTTAAATATGGTGCAAATAGGGTTTTGTTGGTGGCAAAAAAACAAGAAGATGATGTAAAAATTATGGTAACTGATAACGGCGAGGGAATTAAGGAAGAGGATTTCCCCCATATATTTGATGAATTTTATAGAGCTAAAAATATGTATAACAGACATAAAGGAAGCGGATTGGGGTTGTCTATTGTGAAAAAAATATCAAGGATTATAGGAACTCATATAATGGTAAAAAATAATAAAAATAAGGGTTGTTGTTTTTGTTTTAATTTGAAAGTTAAAAACAAATCCCCCAAAATGATTTAGGGGGGATTTGTTTAATTTTTTTTCTTGTGCCAGTTAAATAAACTTGTGGCACTGAAAAGTAGCAGTAATCCTGCTGTGATGTATATCCATGGTGCCAAGGTTGATTCCAAAAACAAGAGAGACATTAAAATTGTTGCTAAAAAACAACAATAACTAAGCCATCTTTGTTTAAGGTTTTTGCCGGTGAGGGCAAAAATGACCGTGACAATCAGACACGGAATAAACCAAGAGGCAATGTCGTCTAAATTGATTTCGCTCGGAAAACATGACAGCACAATGGTTGTAAACAGAAAAATAAATGCCAAATATATTTGGCAAAAACGTTGTTTCCACATAATTGTTTTTTATTTAATTAAAATTTTACGGTATTTTAGTGCAGAAAACAGATATTTGCAAGAAATTTTATAAAAATTTAAAAAAAAGACTTGATTTATTATTTTTAATTATGTATAACAACCTCACTAACGTGATGAGGGCGCTTAGCTCAGCTGGAAGAGCATCTCGTTTACACCGAGAGGGTCGGGAGTTCGAACCTCTCAGCGCCCACCAATTTTAAGCCACCTTTTTTAAGGTGGTTTTTTTATGCTTAAACATTTTTCTTTAGGTTCAAACTCCCTCGGGAGTTCGGTCTTACTTCGTAAGTTTCGTATTAAAATAC
>JAZNSB010000031.1:0-9604 GCA_045590955.1 Alphaproteobacteria bacterium
ATGTAGCGCCACCCTTCTCTGCTAATACTTTTGTAATAGCTGCTGTCAATGTGGTCTTACCGTGGTCAACGTGACCAATCGTTCCAATGTTGCAGTGTGGCTTATTTCTTTCAAATTTCTCTTTTGCCATTTTTTGTTTCCTTAAATTAAGTTATTAAAATTTGGGCAGGGCTAGCCTGCCCGTTAAATTATTTATTTTTTGCTTGAATTGTTTCAGCAACATCTCTTGGCACTTCTGCATAATGAGAGAATACCATAGAAAACTGTGCACGTCCTTGAGATAAAGAACGCAATGTATTAACATATCCAAACATATTTGCCAGTGGTACTTTTGCATCAATTACACGAGCATTTGCTCTTTGATCCATTCCGTTTACAAGACCGCGACGAGAGTTCAAATCTCCGATAATATCGCCCATGTATTCTTCAGGAGTAACCACTTCAACTTTCATGATTGGCTCCAACAATTTTGCATTTGCCTGTTTCATACCTTCTCTAAAGGCTGCTCTACCGGCAATTTCAAAACACATAACGTTAGAGTCAACTTCGTGATATGCACCATCATAAAGATTTGCTTTAACACCTGTTACAGGGTAACCGGCCAACACACCTGCGTCCATTGCAGATCTGATACCTTTTTCAACGCCCGGAATATATTCCTTAGGCACGTTACCACCAACCACAGAGTTGATAAATTCAAATCCTGTATGATCTTCTGTTGGTTCAAATTTAATTTTAACTCTTGCAAATTGACCTGCACCACCGGATTGTTTTTTGTGAGTGTATTCAATATCGCAAGCTTGAGTGATTGTTTCTCTGTAAGCAACTTGTGGATCACCAACGTTAGCATCAACTTTAAACTCACGTTTTAATCTGTCCACAATGATTTCCAAGTGCAATTCTCCCATACCTTTAATGATTGTTTGACCGCTGTCTTGGTCAGAAGAAACTTTAAATGAAGGATCTTCCATTGCCAATCTTGCCAAAGCCAAGCCCATTTTTTCAACGTCAGCTTTTGTCTTTGGTTCAACTGCCAATTCAATCACAGGATCAGGAAATTCCATTTTTTCTAAAATTATAGGGTTCTTTTCATCACAAAGAGTATCACCGGTTGTTGTATCTTTCAAACCAACCAAAGCAATAATATCACCAGCGCATGCTTCTTTAATTTCATCTCTCTTGTTTGAGTGCATCAAAAGCATACGACCGATTCTTTCTTTTTTGTCTTTTACAGAGTTATAAACATAAGAACCGGCTTCTAATTTACCTGAATAAATACGAGCAAATGTCAAAGAACCAACAAACGGATCATTCATAATTTTGAATGCCAAAGCTGCAAATGGCTCTTTATCATCGGCTTTACGTTCAATAATCTCATCTTCTTTATCTGGATTTTCACCTGTTGTTGCAGGAATATCCAAAGGAGAAGGCAAATAATCTACCACACCATCCAACAAAGGTTGAACACCTTTATTTTTGAATGCAGAACCACAGAATACAGGAACAGAAGAGCCTTTAATTGTAGCTTTTCTGATGCATTTTTTCAATACATCAACAGGAATTTCTTTTCCTTCCAAATAGTCTTCCATTGCCTGATCATCTTCTTCAACGGCCATTTCAACCAATTGAGCACGAAATTCTTTTGCTTTTTCTTGCAAATCTGCAGGGATTTCTTCTTCACGGAATGTTGCACCGTTATGTTCTCCATCCCAAACAATTGCTTTCATCTTAAGCAAATCAATTACGCCGGCAAAATCTGCCTCTGCTCCGATTGGCAATTGCATTGCCATTGGTCTTGCACCCAAACGGTCTTTAATCATGTCCAAACATCTGTAGAAGTTTGCACCGATTCTGTCCATTTTGTTGCAGAAACAAATTCTAGGTACATTATATTTATCTGCTTGTCTCCATACTGTTTCAGACTGAGGTTCAACACCTGCCACTGAATCAAATACGGTTACGGCACCATCCAATACACGCAAAGAACGTTCTACTTCAACAGTAAAGTCCACGTGTCCCGGAGTATCAATAATGTTAACTCTGTGATCTTTCCAATAGCATGTTGTAGCAGCAGAAGTAATTGTAATACCTCTTTCTTGTTCCTGCTCCATCCAGTCCATTGTAGATGCACCGTCGTGAGTTTCACCAATTTTATGAGTTTTTCCGGTGTAGTATAAAATACGTTCACTGGTTGTGGTTTTACCGGCATCAATATGTGCCATGATGCCGATATTTCTATAAAACTTCAAATCATGAGTTCTAGCCATAAGTATTTTCCTTTATTTGGGTTAGAACTTATAGTGAGAAAATGCTTTATTAGCTTCTGCCATTTTGTGAGTATCTTCACGTTTTTTAACGGCAGAACCACGATTTGCACAAGCGTCTAACAATTCGCCCGCCAATCTGTCTGTCATTGTTGTTTCAGAACGTTTCTTGGCTGCTGCAACAATCCATCTGATTGCCAAAGCTTGGCGACGATCAGCTCTAACTTCGCAAGGCACTTGGTATGTAGCACCGCCAACACGACGAGACTTAACTTCTACCACAGGCTTAACGTTGTCCAAAGCTTCTGTAAACACTGTTAAAGCATCTTTTTTCATTTTTTGAGCAATAATATCAAAAGCAGAATATACGATTTTTTCTGCTACGGCTTTTTTACCGTCTTCCATGATATTATTAATAAACTTTGTAACTACCTTGTTATGGTATTTTGCATCAGGTAGCACTTCTCTTTTTATTGCACTATGACGACGTGACATGTGTAATCTCCTTATTTCGGACGTTTAGCGCCGTATAGAGAACGACGTTGACGACGTTTAGCAATACCTTGGGTATCCAAAGTACCGCGAATGATATGATAACGAACACCTGGCAAGTCTTTCACACGGCCACCTTTAATCAGCACCACAGAGTGTTCTTGTAGGTTATGACCTTCACCAGGGATATAGCTGATTACTTCAAAGCCGTTTGTCAGACGAACACGTGCTACCTTACGCAAAGCAGAGTTTGGTTTTTTTGGAGTTGTTGTATAAACTCTTGTGCAAACTCCACGCTTTTGCGGGCACGCCTTCAAAGCGGGAACTTTGTTTCTTTTAACTTTGGGTGTTCGTGATTTACGAATTAACTGATTAATTGTAGGCATCACAAATTTCCTTTATTATAAAATTAACACAAATTACTCAACAAACAGGATTCTCTCCAATTTTTGAGTCTGGGCAATATAGACTCAACAAAAATGTAAGTCAAGCGCTTTTTTACAGGATTTTATTTATAAAAAACAAAAAAAAGAGAGGCATCAAACCTCTCTTTTTTTGTGCACACTAATCTTCTTCATCTCGCGGAAAAACCATAAAAACAAAAAACACCGAAGAAAGTATAACAAGCATCCAAAAAATCGCTTTGTTGTCTTTTATATGAGTTTTTTGAGCAAGCATTTCTTTATTTTCATAATTGCCCAAACAGTAATCATATTGTTTTTTATTTTTCAATTTTATGTATGTAATTTCCTGCGGAATTAAAACATCCAATGTGTCGGGAGAAAAAAGAATACTTTCTGCAGCCTTTATATCTCCGCAAGCACCAACCATCATCCATCTTTCTGCTGCTTCATCATACATCATGGTTGTGGTTCCGTAATCTGTTACCGAGGGTTTTGTATTATAAACATAAAATCCAAAAGCCACCGTAATCAGAATAAACGCAAAGGATATCAACAATCTTTTCATACGCACTGTTTTTTTATAATTATTAGATAAAATTTTTAATTTGTATTGCTAATATACTTTTTAAAAAATTTAAAATTTTTCAAGCTTTTTTATTTTTTTTCGGGAATAACAGGAACAATGTTTTCCGATGTTAAAAGAAGTTCATTGTTTTTCTTCCACGTTTGGTTTCTTCCGAAAGGGCCTATTTTTCCCCTAACAATTAAATCATTGTTTTCAATCCATGCTTGGCTTGAATAAATTTTTCCTTTTGCCGGATCCAAAATTTTGCCACCGGAAAATTTATCTCCGTCTTCTTCCAAGTTCCATATAATATCCAGCCCCTTTATTTTTGGATCGCCTTTTATTCCGACAGCCACTTTATCCGGATTTTTAAACAACTTTACCACTCTTCCAAAAAACTTTCCCTTATATTCATAAATTTGCACCACACTTTTGGGTTCTTTTGTTTCATCATCAATTGTGGTCCACAAACCTTTAATGTCTTCTGCCGCATAACAATCTGTTGTAAACAACATTGTGCATATTAATAACCATTTTTTCATCTTAATCTCCTCTAAAAGTTTCCCTCTCACAATAAAAACAAAGCAAAATTCGGTCAAGCGATTTAATTTCGGCACAAGCTTTTGATTTGGCATAATTTTTGCATAAAAAATGAAAAAAACTTGCTTTTTAAAATTTATAAAACTAAGCTAGTCTTTATGTTTAACTGACATGGAGACGTTTTATGTATGAGAAAGACTTGGCTTCTGCCAAGAGAACCATAGAAAAAGAAATTGAAGCTCTTAAAGTTATGGAAAATGAACTTAACAATAATTTAACCAGAGCTCTTGATCTTATGCAGTATTCAAAAGGCAGACTTATTATTACCGGCATGGGCAAATCAGGACATATTGGCAAAAAAATTGCAGCCACTTTAGCTTCCACCGGTAATCCGGCAATTTTCATACACCCTGCAGAAGCAAGCCACGGTGACTTGGGAATGTTAACTGATCATGATATTGTTATTGCTATATCTAACGGTGGAGAGTCCAAAGAACTTTCCGATATTGTTCTATACAGTAAAAGATATAATATCCCCCTTATTGCCATTACAAAAAACCCACAAAGCACTCTTGGTCGTGCCGGCGACATAGTATTAAAACTTCCGGATATTGGTGAGGCTTGTCCGCTTGGTCTTGCTCCAACGTCTTCAACTACAGCAACGCTGGTCTTGGGAGATGCACTTGCTGTTGCACTTATGGAAAGAAAAGGTTTTAGTAAAACAGATTATAAACAACGTCACCCAGGCGGTAAGCTTGGTTCAATTCTTAAAAAAGTTGCAGATATAATGCACGTTGGAGATGATGTTCCTTTAGTATTAGATACAGCCACAATGCAAGATGCCCTTTTAGCAATGACCTCTAAAATGCTTGGTTGCGTTGGCATTGTAGATAAAGATAAAAACCTCTTAGGTATTATTACTGACGGAGACTTAAGGCGTAATATTGGTCAAGATATCCTAGCCAAAAAAGCTACTGAAATTATGACACCAAATCCAAAAGTAATTAATCCTGATGCATTGGCTGTTGAAGCTTTAACAAAAATGAATGACAAAAAAATTACACAGTTATTTGTTGTTGAAGAAGGTAAGGCTGTTGGTGTAATTCATATGCACGACTGCTTGAATATCGGAGTTGCATAAACTTTGAAAAACGCTGCTAAAATAGAACAAATTTTTGATTCTACACTTGTTCACAACAAACCAAAAAAGAACAAAAGAATCAGAAGGTTACATACTTTAAAAATTGTTTTACCCTCTTTTGCAGCCGTTTTAATTGGTTTGTTGATAATCTTGCCTTTACTAAATGAGCAAAGCAAAGATTTTTCTTTGGATATAACTTTGCCTAAAAAAGGAGAACTTGAAAAACTCCACGTTGAAAATACAACTTTTCATATAACAGATAAAAATAATAGGGTTAACAACTTTACGGCAGAAAGTATTGATGAAACATCTCCCGGCTCAAAAGAAATAAAATTTGTAAAACCTTATGGCATGATACCTGTAAACGATAATTGGGTAAGCATTCAGGCTCCCTATGGCTTTTTTAATCAAAGCACCAACATTCTCAGATTAGATGAAGATGTAAATCTATTTTACAATCAAGGGATGGAGCTACAAACACAGCAACTGCATTATAGCTTTAACACAAATACCGGATATGGAAATTCCCCTATCAACGGGAACGGCATTTTTGGAGTTATTCATGCAGAACAATATGAATTTAACACCAAAGAAAATGTCTTTGTTTTCAAAGGTAAAACACAAATAAAATTGCATGCAGAAAGTTTTTCTAAGGAGCAGAAATGAATAAGATTTTTTTAGTTACTCTAGCCTTGTGTTTTTTTACAAGCTTTGCAACACAAGCTCAAGACATCAACCTTACTGCAGAAGAAAAAGTTGAATGGCACGACAATGAGCAAAAACTTATTGCCGTAGGCAATGCTGTTGTTACAAGAGCTGATATGCAGATTAAAGCTCAACACATGGAAGGTGTTTATAATAAAGCTCCTAAGGCAGATAAAAAAGCAAAAATAAAAGAAATTCATGCAAAAGAAAAAGTTGAAATGAAAACCAATAAAGTAACCGCTTACGGTGACACTTTAGATTATTCTTTAGAAAAAGACACAGCAGTTTTAAAAGGCAGTCCGGCAAAAATTATGACAAAAGAAAATTCTCTTACCGCAGAAGAAAGTATCATATACTATCCCGGTCAAAACAAAGCCATTGCAACAGGCAACGTAACTGTTAAAGAAAAAGACAATACCATAAACTCTCAGCAAATGATTGCCTATTTCAAAGAAAACCAAGGTTCAAAACTTGAAATTGAAAAAATAGAGATGAACAGTTCCATTTTCATAAACTCACCAAAGGGCAAAGTTTTTGCCGATTCCGGTATATATTTTCCGGATAGCGGACTTGTAAAATTGTATAATAATGTTCGCATAGAAAAAGACGGCAACACACTTCACGGAGATTATGCTCAAACCAATGTTAAAACAGGAGTAAGTAAAATAATTTCAAACAAACAAGGCAAATCAAGAGTCCATGGCGTGTTTAAGGAACAAAAAAAGGACAAAACAGATGCAAAATAATTTATCATATTCCCCATCTTCAAAACTTGAAGTTTTTAATATCGGAAAAAAATATAAAAACAGGGTTGTTTTAAAGAACGTTTCACTTCATGTAAAAAGAGGAGAAGCTGTTGGTTTGTTGGGACCGAATGGTGCCGGAAAAACCACATCTTTTTACTGTATAACCGGCTTAATCACTCCCGATTACGGCGACGTGCACATTGACAACACCGACATTACCTACATGCCCATGTATAGAAGAGCCCAACTAGGCATAGGTTACTTACCTCAAGAAGCTTCCATTTTCAGAACATTGAGCGTGGAAGATAACATAAAAGCCATTTTAGAAGTGGTTGAACAAGATGAAAGCAAAAGAGAAAATCTTTTGGAAGAATTACTCTCAGAATTTTCTATATCACACTTAAGAAAATCTCTGGCTCTTTCTTTGTCTGGCGGAGAAAGAAGAAGGCTTGAAATTGCCAGAGCTCTTGCCAGTCAACCGCATTACATATTGCTTGATGAACCTCTGGCCGGTATTGATCCTATTGCTGTTAATGACATCAGACAACTTGTCGGACAATTAAAACATAGAGGTTTAGGAGTTTTAATAACAGACCATAATGTTAGAGAAACTTTAGATATTGTAGACAGAGCATATATATTACACGGTGGCACCGTACTGATGGAAGGAAATCCTGAAGAAATTGTATCTAGTAAAGAAGTAAGAAAGGTTTACCTTGGCGAAAATTTCTCCATGTAAGAGGATTTTATGGCTCTCGCACCAAAGCTTGAAATAAGACAAAAACAAGCCCTTACCATGACAGCCCGTCTGCGTGAGGCCATAAACTTGTTGCAACTAAACAACGTAGAACTTTCTCAATTAATAGAAACAGAAATTGAAAGAAATCCTTTTTTAGAAAAAGAAACAGACTTTTTATCATCAGCAGAAGAAAACAGTTTAAGCATTAATGATCTTACAGACGACAGAACTATTGATGAAGATATTTTGCAAAATACCCCCTCACACGACTACCAAACAGAAGACTTTGGCTCAGACGCCCAAGGATATGAAAATCAAGAAGAATACTCATGGACATCTTCTGCCAAGCAAAAACTTTCTCAATCTGATGAAGATTTTGATTATATTCAAGAACGACTACAATCAGAAAAATCCGTTTACAGACTTATAGAAGAACAAATAGAAAACCGTTTCATTCAGCCAAAAGAAAAATTTATAGCTCATATTTTGGCACAAGAACTTGACGAATGCGGTTACATTAGAGCAGACTTTAAACAGCTCGCCAACAAGCTGAAAATTAGCAAAAAAGAGCTTGAAAGCACCCTTTTTTCCTTACAAAAATTTGAACCGAGCGGAATTTTTGCCAGAAATTTGCAAGAATGCTTAAAAATTCAGCTTCAAGATAACAATCAACTCACTCCAAAGTTAGAATTATTATTACAAAACTTAGAATTGGTTGGAGCAAAAAAAATCAATGACCTAAAAAAAATTTGCAATTGCTCAGAAAAAGAATTTTTTGAAATGTTGGCAATTATTAAAACCTTAAACCCAAAACCTTTGGTCGGATATGGCAATTTTAACGCAGGCTATATTGTCCCTGATGTCATTGTAAAAATGAACAGCGCACAAGAATTTTTTATAGAATTAAATCCAAACTCTTTACCAAAAGTTTTAATAAATAATGTTTATTGCAAACAAATCAGCTCTGGCAACAACAAAGAAGCAAAAAAATTTTTGAAAAACAGCTTAAGCAGAGCTAATTTTATTATCAAATCCATGCACCAAAGAGCCAATACCATTTTATCCGTAAGTGAAGAAATTATCAAACATCAAAAAGATTTTTTTCATCATGGAGTTGGGCACCTAAGGCCACTTCAACTCAAAGATATTGCACTTCAGCTAGATATTAATGAAAGCACCGTAAGTCGTATTATAAATGGCAAATATATGCAAACCCCTCGTGGCACTTTTGAGCTAAAATACTTTTTTTCAAATGCTGCTTTTGCTTATTCCGGCGAAGACAATTTATCTACGACCACCATTAAAGCGCAAATAAAACAGCTCATTGAAAAAGAAAGTCCGGACAACATTTTATCCGATGATAAATTAGTAGAAATTTTTGCTCAAAAAGGAGTTAAAATAGCTCGCCGAACCATCACAAAATACAGGGAACAACAAAACATTCCTACATCGGCAGAGAGGAAAAGACAAAAAAGAAAGCCTTTTTAATCCACCGAATGCGGTAACATAATAATACTAAATGTTACAAAGACAATCCGTTTCTAAAGCTTATTTTATAAAGGCTTTTGTTTTTTCAAAAAAAACAAAAAAAATATATTTATAAAAAATCGGCATAAAATTTCCTTGTTTTTCAATCAGATTGCTTGACTTTTCGGGAAATAACTGCTTTTTTTATTGCAATTTTTGAATAATTCTTCATAATTTTATCAAATTTTAACAAAATTTTGATATAAACTTGCAGAATTAACAATCAAGAAAGAAGGAAAGAAAAATGAAAATAACACTATTAGGCAATCAAGTAGATATTGGTGATAGACTTCGCAACCACGTTGAAGAAAACGTATTAAATTCTGTAAACAAATACTTTGCCGCTCCAATTAGCTGCAATGTATCTTTTGCAAAAATTAGCGATGACACTTTTGAAGCAGAAGTAACTGTTCACCCTGCAAAAGGCATGATTTTGAAAAGAACAGGTCAAGCTGGTCATCCATATTCTGGATTTGATGAC
>JAZNSB010000032.1:0-1806 GCA_045590955.1 Alphaproteobacteria bacterium
TTTAATGGTTTTGCAGAAATTCATTTCATGGTTTTGCAATTTATTGTTCGGCAGTTTGAGAGTTTTTTGTAATGAAAGTAAGATTGAGATAACGCTTGATTTTTTGAATGAAATTTACTTTAATTATAAATAACCTATCAATTATTATTAAGACTTAATTAAAACGGAGTGGACTATGAGACTATTGATTATCGGCGGTGGGGCATCTGGGGCAAGTTGTGCAACCAGATTCAGAAGATTAAATGAACAAGCCCAAATTACCATATTGGAAAAGACGGATGAAGTTTCTATTGCTAATTGTGGTTTACCTTATTATATTTCCGGTGTGATTGAAAATCGTGATAACATATTGGTTTCTAATCCTCAAAAATTTAAGTCATGGTTTAATATTGATGTAAAACTTAAAACAGAAGTAGTTCAAATCAATAAAGAAGAAAAGTATGTTATAACAAATACGGATGAGCAAATTTCATACGATTACTTGGTAATAGCAACGGGGGCAACTCCTATTGTGCCAAACTTTGAAGGTTTGAATAAAGACAAAACATTTGTGGTGCGTTCACTTTATGATGCTGATAAAATCAAAGCCCATATTAAGAAAAACAATATTCAGAATGTGGCTGTTATTGGGGGTGGTTTTATTGGCGTAGAGGTTGCCGAAAATATGATAGAAATGGGCTTAAAAACCTCTTTGATTGAAATGAACAATCAGATTTTGGCATCAATGGATGTGGAAATGGTACAACTTGCTCATAAAGAAATGCTATCCAACGGAATTGATTTGATTTTATCTGATGGTGTTCAAAAGTTTGACGGCAATAAAATTATTTTAAATTCTGGCAAAGAAGTTGAATTTGATATGTGTGTTTTGGCCATTGGTGTTAATCCTGAAATCCGATTGGCAGAAACAGCCGGACTTAAAATCAACCGAGGCATTATTGTTGATGAAACATTAAAAACGTCTGATGCATTTATTTATGCTGCTGGCGATAATGTGGAAATAAAAGATTTTGTCAGTTTGCAAAATACTTTGGTGCCATTAGCAGGACCAGCCAACCGTCAAGGGCGTATTATTGCCGATAACATTAACGGGGTGCATTCTACATATAAAAATACGCAAGGATCATCTGTTGTTAAAGTGTTCGGCTTAACGGTTGCAAGTTCAGGTAATAATGAAAAGCAATTAAAACAAAAGCAAATCCCATATTTGAAAACGTATGTATATTCACGCTCTCATGCCGGATATTATCCAGATGCTGATGCAATTTTATTTAAGTTATTGTTTAACAAAGACGGAAAAATTTTGGGCATTCAGGGAATAGGTAAAAGTGGTGTTGAAAAAAGGGTTGATGTGGTGGCAACCATTATGAGAAATAACGGATCTATTCAAGATATGATTGATGCGGAACTTTGTTATGCACCACCGTATTCCAGTGCGAAAGATCCTGTCAATGTGTTGGGCATGAATGCCGATAATATTATAAACGGATTAGTAAAACCTGCCTTTATGGAAGATTTGGAAGAGGCTCTTGTTATAGATGTTCGCCCACCGATGATGTATCAGCAAGGAGCTGTTCAAAATGCCATTAACATTCCGATTATGGAAATTAGACAGCGTTTGAATGAAATTCCAAAAGATAAGAAAGTGGTTTTGTCTTGTGCAACAGGATATACCAGTTATTGCGCCTCCAGAATTTTAATGCAAAATGGCTTTGATAATGTTTACTCCTTTATGGGGGGATATGATTTTTATAAAGCAGTAAAATCTTAAATGCAATGGGGTTTTATTTGCGACCAATACAAAAC
>JAZNSB010000033.1:0-12586 GCA_045590955.1 Alphaproteobacteria bacterium
CCTTTAAGAGAAAAATGGTATAGAGGACTTAGAAGAGCCGACGGTATAATAATCATAGGACAAGACAAAACCAATCTGGCGCAAAAAATACACGGCAGACCAATTTTTTTAGCAGAAGTTGAAGCAAAACCAACCCCCGTAAAAAATAACAAAGTAATTGCATTTGCAGGTATTGGTAGGCCTTCAAAATTATATGAAAGCCTTGCATCTCTTGGTTATGATGTTATAAAAACATACGATTTTGAAGACCACCATGCATATAGCAGTACAGAAATAAATAAAATAATAACAGAAGCCCAAAAAGAAAATGCGGAAATTTTTACCACAACCAAAGATTATGTTAAAATCCCCGCACCTTTTCAAGAACAAATACACGCCCTTGAAATACAAATAAAATGGCAAAACCTTCGCATGCTCACGCAATTTATTTTACAAAAAATACAATAACTTATTGCCAAATTTTATGTTCTGCATAATCACCGAAAGCAAAAAATTCACCGGTAACATATCGCTCATTTTTATTCAAGCCATTAAGTTTTTCCATATCTTCATTATCCAACAAAACCGCCTGACTGGCAAAATTTTCTTGTAATCTTTGTAAATGAACTGTTTTTGGTATCACAATGTTTCCTCTTTCCATAGACCAAGCAAGCAGAACTTGTGCCGGCGTTGCATCAAGTTTTTTTGCAATTTCCAATACAATTGCGTTTTCCAACAAAGAAGCCTCTTTTTCATGTTTCATTGTTTCCGGTCTGTCTGCAGAACCCAACGGGCAATAAGCCATTGTTGCAATCAAATTTTTATGACAAAAATCCATGAGTTCATTTTGAATTAAGAACGGATGATTTTCAACTTGGTTTACAGCAGGAACAATCTTTGCATTTTGCATAATTTGTTGCAGTTTGGAAATACTAAAATTACATACACCAATAGCTTTTACCAAACCTTTTTCATAAAATTCTTCCATCTGTTTCCAAGTTTTTTCCAGTGGCAAATCTTTCAAAGAAACCATATCTTGCGGACCTGTAGGCATCTTAATTCCTTTTTTCATTGCTACAGGCCAATGAATAAGATACAAATCCAAATAATCTAACTTTAGCTCTGTAAGTGTTTTTTGCAAAGCTTCTTTGGCATCTTCCGGTTTATGAGCATCATTCCATAATTTTGAAACCACAAATAACTCTTGGCGCCTGATATCGCCTTCATTTATGGCATCTTGTAGTGCCTGCCCCACTGCCTCCTGATTTTCATATATCTGAGCGCAATCAAACAACCTATAACCAACCTTAATTGCCCATCTGATTGCCTGATAAACTTCTTGAGGTTTGGCTTTCCATGTTCCCAAGCCAATAGCCGGAATTTTTATATCATTATTAAGAGTTATAAACTTCATGACAAATCTCCTTTCTCAGACAATATAATCTGCACAACACAAAATTCATCACAAGGCATCAAAAAAGCCCTCTGTTATTAGCAGAGGGCAATATGTATAAAAACAGCAAATAATTATATTAACTTCAAGTTACCGGCTACGGTTCTTTCTCTTTCGGTTAACAATTCATATTCTACACGGGCATTTTCTTTAAGAGTTCTCAAACCTGCCGCTTGCACTGCAGAAATATGCACAAATATATCTGATCCACCTTCATCAGGTGCTATAAATCCATAGCCCTTTCTGTTATTGAACCATTTGACTGTTCCTGTTGCCATTTTAGTATTCCTTAAAATTAAATAAACAAACGTAAGCTTTCGCTCACAATAAAATGGTATTTCTTTTTTATTTAATTTGCAAGCACAATTAAATTTTTATAACACCAAAAAAAAGACTTAACAAAACAAATAAAGTCTGCTAAAAGCAAATAACGTCAGTTAACAATAAGATAGAGAGAATATAATATGGGACTAAAAACATTAAGAAAAGACAATTATCCTGAATGGTATCAAGACCTAGTATCACAAGCAGACATGGCAGAAACCTCTGCTTCTCCCGGATGCATGGTAATAAAACCATGGGGATACGGCATTTGGGAACGTCTTCAACGTTCATTAGATGACATGATTAAAGCCACAGATCATGAAAACTGTTATTTTCCTATGTTTATTCCGTTATCATTTTTTCAAAAAGAAGCAGACCACGTTGAAGGTTTTGCCAAAGAAATGGCAGTTGTAACCCACAGCAAGCTGGTTTCTCAAGACGGCAAGCTTATTCCAGCCGGAGAACTTGAAGAACCATTAATTGTTCGCCCAACATCAGAAACAATCATTGCAGATTCTTTTTCAAAATGGGTTCATTCATATAGAGATTTGCCTGTTTTAATCAATCAGTGGGCAAACGTTGTTCGCTGGGAACTTAGACCTCGCATGTTTTTAAGAACCAGAGAGTTTTTGTGGCAAGAAGGACACACTGCTCACAGCACATATCAGGAAGCAGAAGAAGAAACCATCAAAATGCTGGAAGTATATAAAGATTTGGCACAAAATGTTATGGCAATGCCTGTTTTAACCGGCAAAAAACCGGAACATGAAAAATTCCCCGGCGCCATAGATACATATTGTATTGAAGCCATGATGCAAGACGGCAAAGCTTTGCAAGCCGGAACATCTCACTTCTTGGGTCAAAACTTTGCAAAATCTGCCAACATCACTTTTGTATCCAAAGAAAATAAACCGGAATATGCATATACAACTTCTTGGGGAGTTTCCACCAGACTTATCGGCGGCTTAATCATGACACACGGTGACGATGAAGGTATGGTTGTTCCTCCAAGACTTGCACCTTATCAGGTTGTATTTATACCGGTTATCAAAAATCCGGCAGATGAAGAACGTATTATGTCTCATATTGCCTCCATTCAAGCACAAATCAGCCACCTTACACCGTTTGGCGAAAAAATCCGCACCAAAATAGACAAGCGTGGCAAAAGCAGTGTAGATAAAACTTGGGAATGGATTAGAAAAGGCGCACCAATTATTTGTGAGATTGGCGCCAGAGACTTAGAAAACAACAATGTAATGCTCAAAAAGAGAATAGATTTTCCAAATAAAGAAATCATTTCTCAAGAACAATTTGTTCAAAACATTGATAAAATGCTGGAAGAAATCCAACAACAAATGCTTACAAAAGCAACTTTAAGACTTCAAAACAACATCAGAGAAGATATTTTAACTCCTCAAGAGTTCAAAGCATATTTTTCTCAGGCAAATACATGGATTGAAGACGGCAAAGACGCAAAAGTTGCATTTGTAAAAGGAAAATGGTCTCAAGATGAAAATTCTGAAGCCTTGCTCAAAGAAATGAAGATTACTATCAGATGCATTCCGTTTGAGCAATCCGGCACGGTTGGAAAATGCCTGCTCACCGGCAAAGATGCAACATTAGATGTAATTTATGCCAGAACATATTAGCAAAACATATATAACCATCACAAAAAAAACGCCCTTAAATTAAGGGCGTTTTTGCTTGGAGCAAAGTAACTTTTATAACCTAACTACGTGCACATTGAGCATGTCGCCTTATCTGTGCCAATTGGTTCATTTTTTCAGTCTTCATTTTTTCAGTCTTTATATGTTCTGTCATATCTGCCAAAAATTCATCCCTACCACCAAATCCGGCCTTATTATATTCATACAACGCAACTGTAACACAATCTTGTGCATCAGAAATCTGATTTTCTTTAGATTTTCCTGCTACATTTTTCTTACCGCAACCGTAAGCTTTGAATGTTCCAATTACCTGAGCAGATTTTAATTTCATAATTGCAGAAATTTGAGCATAACATTGCTTATATTCAATTGCTTTTTCCGTAGCATCAATACCAACCATATCTGTAACGGCTTTGAACATAGCATTTTTAATAGCATTTTTATTTTTCTCTTCTAAGGCCTTTTCAATATCTACTAAAAATTTTTCCACCTTAGACTGAGGTTTTGGAGTTTGTTCTGTAGTCATGGCACTTCTCCTTTCCTTCTTTGTTTGCTATATACTATAGTTATACCACATTTTTGGACTTTTGCCAAGAAAATTCTGCATACAGGCATTTAAAAAGAGCATTTACTCATTAAATAAAAAGCGTTCACAATAAAACAAGGAGTATATTATGAAAAATCAATTGATGAGTAATGAAACAAAAAACAAAGACATCCCTATTACTGCACACCACAATCACGAATTTAAGAACATGCTCACACATTTTTGGAGCATGTTAGACTTCCCTCATCACCAAGACTTGGCATCTTTAGAGCCCAAAATAGAGGTTTCTGAGGGCAAAGATTCGGTAAAGGTTCTTGCAGAACTTCCTGGAATAAATGAACAAGATTTAGATTTGCAAATTTCTTCTGACGGCTATTTAACCATTACCGGAGAAAAAAGAGACGCAAAAGAAGAAAACTATAAAGGCAATTACTTTTCAGAGCTTTCATACGGTTTGGTAAAAAGAACCATTCCTTTGCCTTGGGATTTAGATTTTGACAAAGCCAATGCTAACTACGACAACGGCATTTTAGATATTTCTATTCCCAAAACACAAACCGAAAAACAAAAAATAAAGAAAATAAACGTCAAAAAAGCAAAATAACAAAAAACCCCGCATTATGCGGGGTTTAGCTTTAAATTTTTAAAAACTAGATTGTCATTTGCATAATTTCTTTATATGCCTTAATAGCAGTATCTCTTACAGCCACCACCGTATCCAAAGCCACTTCTGCATTAGAAATTGCCAATACCACGTCTTGAATGTCTGCTTTTCCCTGCATACCCGCCAACGCCATATTTTCGCTGTTTTTTACATTTTGTTGCACAGATACCACAGCTTCTTTTACCATATTCTGAAAATCAGATCTGTTTTGAGCGGCCTCATCCACAGTTTTTACCAAACCGTTATTGGCAGAAATTCTGCCTAAAGCCTGCTGATAAGCACTAAGAGCGGTATTTATATTGTTCATTTTTTTCTATCCCCTTACTTTAAAATATCCAATACTTTATTTGACATAGATCTTGAAGTCTGCAACATAGATAAATTTGCCTCATATGTACGTTGAGCCTCTTTCATATCCATCATTTCTATCAACGGATTAACGTTTGGCATGGTAATATATCCCTGAGCATCTGCCCCAGGATGATTTGGGGCATATTTTTTTGGCAGTTCAGATTCGTCTGCTTTAACCTGAGCCACTTTCACCAAATTTGCACCGGTTACCTTATCTACATAGTTTTCAAAGGTCACCACTTGCCTACGATAAGTTTTTTGACCATCTCCGGTTGCCACAGATTCGGCGTTTGCCATATTTTCAGAAATCACGCGCAGTCTTTTTGCCTGAGCTTTCATTCCCGATGCCGCAATATCTGCACTAATAGATAAATTAGACATAGCCTAGTTCCTATCCGTTAATCTTTGTATTTGCAACTTTAATCATATCTCTGTATTTTGAATATATTGCCAACACTCTGCCATATTCACTGCTTGTTTTGTGTGCTTCATTGAGTTGTTCTTCAATCACCACACCATTACCGTCAATTGTCAAAGGTTCGTCAATTTTCGGAGTATAAACAACAAGATTTTGTTTTCTGGGCATTACTGCCATATGATTAGAGTTTGTTGTATTAAGGGCGAGTTTAGATTTAAAATCTTCTGCAAAATCCGGCTTTTTTACATCTTTGGGCAAATATCCCGGCGTGTTTGCATTGGCAATGTTTTCTGCCAGCACACGTTGTCTTTCTGCCAGATATTGCAAATTTTTATTTGCTAAATTAAAAACTGAAACATTGTTCAGATCCATATTTTCTCCCCTTTTTTGTAAGGTAATGTTCCCCAACATCACCAACCGGTGTGCCAGATACAAACATCTTGATGCAAATTTTATGCCGATTTAGATTATTTATATCTGTTTCCAAAGAATATCTTGCAAATTAAGATTAAAAGCATACAATCTGTAACAAATACCTTTGGAGTACACAATGGCTGAAAGTGATAATAACACAAGTTTAACAACAAACAACTCTGCGGATAATTTTTCCACAGAAGAATATGCCGTTGCTTTAGGATACAACCCTCAAAAAGCAGATGCACCGACTGTTTTAGCCAAAGGTGCCGGCCACATTGCCCAAAAAATCATTCAAATTGCCATTGAAGAAGGCATAGAAATCAAAAAAGATGCCGATTTAATCCAAATTTTAAAAGCAGTTGATATAGATGAAGAAATTCCCATAGAAGCATTTACAGCCGTTGCAGAAATTATTTCATACATATATCAACAAAATGGCAAAGAACTACCAAAAGATTAAGCTGTTTTTTCCAACGCACAAATAAAGAATCCGTCTGTTGTTGTTTTTAAAGGATTTAAAGAAAATTGATAATCATTATCAAACGGGCAATTTGTCTTTATTTTTTCATTCCAAAGCTCTTTTAAGTTTACAAGCCTTACATTTTTGTTTTCTTGCATAAATTTATTTATTATGTTCTGATTTTCATCAGGCAATACAGAACATGTAAAATACATAATTCGTCCGCCGATTTTAGTCAATTTATAAGCCTCATGAAGCAATCCCAATTGCGTTCTGTTTAACTCTTCCAACATTTGCGGAGTAAGCCTAAATTTTGCATCGGGTGATCTGCGCCAAGTTCCGCTTCCAGAACACGGAGCATCAAGCACAAAACGGTCAAAACCACCATCTGTCACATTTTGCACAATTTCCACATTTCTGACAGACAAACGTGCAAGTCTTGGTTTCATGGCATTAATTCTGTTTTTTGACACATCATGAGCAAAAATACACCCCTGATTTCTAAGTAAATAAGACATTGTAAGTGTTTTTCCGCCTGCCCCGCAACAAAAGTCCATTATTTTCATAAAAGGAGAAACGTCAGATAAAATGCATGCCAACTGTGAAGCCTCGTCTTGCACATCCATTTGCCCTTCCTGATATGCAATACAATTATTTAAGTTAATTCTTTCATCTGACCTTATTCCGATTGGAGAATATGGCGTCGGATAACATTCAAACCCCTCGGCCTTTAACTGTTCCAACAACAACTCTCTGTTATGATTATTTATTCTAAAATCTGCACTTGCCTGTTTGTTTAAGGATTTGAGCAACTCTACATCATTAATTTTTTCAAACAACCACTCCGGACATTCTGCTTCCACATAATTTGGATAAGGTTCTTCGTTTAAGTTTTGTAAAAAAATTTTTTCTTCTTCTGTCAAAGACTTAAGCCCATATTTTGAATCATCACATAAAGCAAGCAAATCATTATTTTTAAGATAACAAAGCAAAATTTTGCGCAAATCTTCAGTTTTAGCCTGCCAAGAGAGCTTCATTTTATTTCTGATAATTTCCCACACTTTATTAGTAACAAATCGCCTATCGGAAGATCCCATAAATTTTTTTTCTTTTACATAAGCATATATAATGTCATCTGCCGGTTTTTTTTGCTTAAAAATTTCTTCCAACAATTCATAAACTGCCAAATATCTTGCACTTTCCTGCATATTTCCCCCCTTTAAAAGGAATTATAAAACACAAAAGGTCTAAAAGCAACGCTTTTAGACCTTTTGTATTCAGTTGTTTTTTTGGCTAGGCACATAACCGTCCCAATAACGTTTTTCATCACGAATCCTGGGCCCAACAATCGTCAAGCCGCCCATACCCACGTACTCAAAATACAGCTTCTCGCAAGCTCTACTTTTTTTACGTTCTTTCTCTTGCTTGCGGATGCGGTTCCAGAAGAGACGTTCCTCTTCATCATCCACCTCCTCGCAAAAAGAAGAGTATGTATCCTCAAGAGGCTGCTGATACTTACTTTCTTCCAAAACTTGGAAAAGGTAAAGTTCCCCGTTTTGCCAGCTGTAAACCGCCGCCCAAAGAGTTCCATCTTTCTTAACCATCCAAGCGAAAACATCGCCCACAGCTCTTGTGTAATAGAGACCACCCTGCTCAATATCACTGGGATTGCCAAGAGGTTTTCCTTTCAGGGTTGGATGATTTTGCAAGAATTTCTTGCATTTAAATTCGTTTACATTTCCTGTCCAACCGGTCAGATCAAAAACATAATCGGGTGTTTGACCTGTAAAAAAATTCACTTTCATTTTATATTTATTTTTTATTTGAATAATAATTTCTTTAGTTTGAAAAATATACCACAAAAATAGACAAAAAACAAGAGCTATTTTTCATTATTTTTCAAAATTTAAATTTTTTAACTCTTTTATCACAAATTTTCCGTCTTTTCTTATTAATTTATCATCAAACCAAATTTCTCCACCGCCATGTTCTTTTGTCTGAATTTGCACCAAATCCCAATGTATGGCAGATTTATTGCCATTTGGAGCATCATCATAACTGTTACCTATTGCCATATGAAAAGAGCCATTTATCTTTTCATCAAATAAAATATCTAAAATAGGCTTTGTCACATAGGGGTTAAATCCCAAGGCAAATTCTCCCATATATTTTGCCCCCGAATCGGTATTTAGAATTTTTTGCAACTTATCATTATTTACATCTGAAGTTGCTTTAACAATTTTTCCGTTTTTAAATTCCAATTCAATATTAGAAAACAGCACTCCGTTATAAACCGTCTGAGTATTAAACTTTACTTTTCCGTTAATAGAATCTTTTACCGGTGCAGTATAAACTTCTCCATCCGGTATGTTCACTTCTCCACAACAGGCGATTGCCGGAATGTTTTTAATTGAAAATTCCAATTTTGTATTTGGTGCAACAATTTTAACCCTATCGGTCTTATTCATATATTCTGCCAACTTCATGGCATTTTTTCTCATTTTTGCATAATCAACCAAACAAGCATTAAAATAAAATTCATTAAATTCTTCGGTGGACATACCTGCCAGAACAGACATATTGTCATTTGGGTATCTCATTATACACCATCTGGTTTTTGGCACTCTTATTTTGTTGTGGACCGCAGATATATATTCTTTTGAATAAAGTTGCATTTTTTCGGGTTTTATACTTGAAAGATCATATATATTATCGCTTCCTCTAATGGCAATATAGCAATCTGCTTTTTTCATAATATCTGCATGTATTTGGGCCTGTTTTTTAACCTGATTAACATTTGCGGATTCTATCCATGCTTTTTTATATTTTGCATCATTAAAATAATAAAAAGGCACTCCTCCCAATCTGGTAATTTCCTTAATAAACTCCACAAACAGTTTTCTGGTGGCTTTTCCGTCGGCCTCCAAATACACCAAATCGCCTTTTTTAAGCATTACAGATTTTGTTAATATATTGTGCGCCAATTGTTTTAATTGTTCTTGCGTTGCCATTTTACCTCCTTAAAAACATCAATAATATAATATATGTTCATAAAATATAAAATTTATTTAATTTTTTATAGATTTTTTATTTTTTTTCTGCTATGATTAGACAAAATTTTTGATTTAGGATAAAAAATGTCACACAAAAAGAAAAACAAGATAATATCAAAAATTGATTTATATAAAGAGCTTGCCAAACTCTACAACAGAGGATATTCCACTGACGACATTATTAACTCTGATTTAAGCGCAATAAAAAATAAAACTGCCCGCAAAAAAAGAGAAGAAGCCATCAAGGCTGTTATAGAAATAAAAAATCAAGGTTTCAAAATTTCAGAAGACCCGGAAATTGCCAACAAAGAACTTTCAGAACAAGAAATAAAACTTTGGATTGAAGAATATATTCTTCAGTCAATTATTTTTTCTTCAGAAAACATAACCATAGATTTCTTTTCACAATATGACCTTGGGCTTCACCCCACCGAAGAAGTAAACTTTCCTTTAGCAAAAGCATATAAAGAAGCCATAAGAGTTGATTTCAGCGGTCTGGTAAACAAGATAAAGCCCAACAAATTATCAAAAGCATATCGTGCAGAAATGCTCCTTTTCCATCCGGACAAAACAGAAAGAGATGCGCAATCTCATACTTTAAAAGACGTTAAAAGCCTGTTACGATTGTTTGGAAAAAAACATAAATCAAAGTCACATAAACCCATAATATACGATCAAACACAACCGCCACAAACAAATAATGCTTATACTTTAGAAGATTATGACTTTAATACCAGTCCGGTATGGAAAAAAGTTTTCAGTAAATTTCCTCGTTTTTTAAGCATTGAAGACAATTTGCGCAACACTTTATATTGCCACAATGCAAATCCGAAAATTTTACAAGAAATGACATATTCAGACTTTTTTGACTTAATGTATAAGAGCATGCCCATAAACCAAGACGGAGCATGCAACCTGTTTGAAGGCTCAGGTCAAGATTTTGTAAAAAAAATGATATCTTCACCACAAACAGAAAGAAAAATTCGCATTTACATGCGTTTTAGCAACATGACCACCGCTCAAATAGATGAAGAAATAAGTAAAATGAAAACAAACGGTTCAACTTGTCAACTGTTCAGCAAACATCATTATTTAGGTGTGCAAAATGCCGGAGGCATTCCAAACATAAAAGACATCAACAGCCGTTCAAACATCATGTTTTTATCTTCAAAAATGCATCTTTTATTGCACAAATTTGATGATACTTTGGCAAACAGTAATTTTTTAAGATTAAAGCCGACACAAAGACACGAAGTAATGCTTGGTTTTACGGATTTATTCAGAGTTATTTCTCCGGAACTTAGCAACGATCACTCTCACGAAGTTTGTGACAGAGACTATAATCCCGACCACGCAAAAAGAAAGCAACTTCAACAACAAAAACAAAAAAGGTCAAAATCAGGTATAACCTCTAAAATTCCAACAAAAGAAAGGTAAGAATGAAAGCCATCATTAACAAAATATCCCAAAACAAACAAAAATCATGCGGCAAAGCACTCAGCACAATTGACATCATAAAATACCAAAAACTTGCCGCCAAACAACTTCACACCGCCATTCCGCCTCAATTTGTAGAATTAGTAAAAAAATATGACGGCATTTACATAAACAACAGCCAAATTTTACCGATAAAAGACATTTTTCAAACCAACCTATCATACAAAAAACCAAACATAATAATCGGATATGACGATTTTGACTGGATTACATACAATACAAACAGTAAAAACTACCAAATTATTGACAAAACAGACAATGAAGTGTTAGAAGAAACTTCTAATCTTTCAACAGCATTACATTATATACTAAAGATATGAGCATAAAAGCAGCAAATACAGAAAACATTTTACAAGCCGCCCAAATAATCAAAGACGGAGGTCTTGTTTCTTTTCCCACAGAAACCGTATATGGACTTGGCGCCAACGTATATAACAGTTTTGGAGTTGCCCACATATTTGCGGTTAAAAAAAGACCGACATTCAACCCGCTTATTTCACACATTGCAGACATAGACTTTATGTCTGAATATGCTCAAACCGACTCCAGAGCCATTGCGCTTGCAAAAAAGTTTTGGCCCGGTCCGCTTACATTGTTATTAAACAGAAAAGACAACAACCCCTCAATAGATTTGGCCTGTGCCGGTTTACCAAGCATAACGGTAAGAATGCCAAACAACCCTATTGCACTTGAGCTTATCAAACAAAGCCAGGTTCCCATTGTTGCCCCTTCTGCCAACATTTCACAAAGCATATCCCCCACCACGGCACAGCATGTATATGACGATTTTGGTGAAAAAATTGACATGATATTAGATGGAGGACCTTGCTCTGTCGGTGTTGAATCCACCATTTTAGATTTAACTTCAAAACAAATCAGATTATTACGCGCCGGTGGCTTGGCAATTGAAGAAATTCAAGCCTTTCTTGGAGAAAAAATTTTAACTTCAGAAGACATTCCTGCAAAAATTACTGCTCCTGGACAAATGAGCAAACACTACGCTCCCAAAAAAGCAACAAGAATAAACGTTACAACTCCTCAGGAAGATGAATTTTTTATTGGCTTCGGCAATATGGAATGCCAGCTTAATTTAAGTAAAACTCAAGATTTACATGAAGCTGCCGGTAATTTGTTTGCATATTTAAGAACAGCCAACGAAGATGCAAATACCTCAAAAATTGCCATAGCACCCATACCAAACATCGGACTGGGATTGGCAATAAACGATCGCATTATTCGTGCCAGCAAAAAAGAATAATAAATAAAAAAAGGCTTATTTTCATAAGCCTTTTTCCTGACTATCCACCAAAAATTAGAAATTTTCTTTTAATTCAAAGAAATATGCTTTTGGGTGGTCGCATACCGGACATTTTTCCGGAGCATTCTTAGCATTTGTTCTAAAACCGCAGTTTCCGCATTCCCAAACCACTGCATCTTCACGAGAAAATACCGTCTTATCTTCCACGCTTTTGAGCAACTTACGATATCTTGCTTCATGTTGAGCTTCAATTTTTGCAACGCCTTCAAACAAATTTGCAATTTGCACAAAACCTTCTTCTCTTGCTTCTTTTGCCATACGAGCATAC
This sequence comes from Alphaproteobacteria bacterium, assembly GCA_045590955.1. Classification (GTDB taxonomy): domain Bacteria; phylum Pseudomonadota; class Alphaproteobacteria; order RF32; family CAG-239; genus JAZNSB01. The sequence continues at coordinate 12,417 of JAZNSB010000033.1, forward strand.
ATATCTGTCCACTCATATTCTTCACCGCAAGCAGCATCTAAAAGGTTCTTTTCTGTCATTGGCACTTCACCGTCGTGCAAAAGCTTAAACCACAACTTTGCGTGTTCTTTTTCATTGTTTGCGGTTTCTTCAAAGAACTTGGCAATTAAGTTATATCCTTCTTTTTTTGC
>JAZNSB010000034.1:0-7870 GCA_045590955.1 Alphaproteobacteria bacterium
TTTTGAGTTAAAAAAATTTAATCCTGATGTCATTGTTGTTCATCAAAAAAAAGCCATTCCTTTATTTAGAATTGTTGCAAAGTTAGTAAAAGCCAAGCTAATTGGTGTGGCTCACAATCCCAAACCCAAAAGGCTTGAACAATGTGATGCAATTTTTTCTGTAGCTCAAAATCAAAAAGAAGAATTAATGGCTCAGGGAATAACAAACATTCCTATTGAAACTGTCCCAAATATGATTGAATTACCGCAAATAGAAGCGACGGTAAAGCCGTTTCATAAACCGGTTGTTATAGGTGCCTTTGGTCGTTTTGACCCAATGAAAGGTTTTTGCGATTTAATTGATGCTTTGGCCATTTTAAAGCAAAGAAATATTCCGTTTAAAGCCATAATTGGTGGCAAAAACAATGGCACATATGATGAAGAAGAACAACGTATTTTTCAAAAAGTAAAAGAACACGGTTTGCAAGAAGATATAAATTTTTACGGGTGGGTTAGTGATAAACAAAAGTTTTTTGATCAAATAGATATATTTGTATTGCCATCAATTGTAGAACCATTTGGTATAGTTTTGCTTGAAGCTGCAATTGCAAAGAAAACCATAGTCAGTTCGGATGCATCCGGGCCAAAAGAAATTTGGAATAATACAGATGCTGTAAAAATATTTGAAAAGGGCAATGCAGAGATGCTGGCAGATAAGCTTGCAGAAACCATTGCAGAGCAAGATCAAGCACAAAATATGGCAGAAAAAGCATATTTGCATGTAAAAAAGTTTTATAGCATGCCGGTGGTTACAAAAATTTTGCAAAAAGCACTGAACAATGTTACTAAAAAACATTAAACGACTGTTTTTTAGTGTTGATTATTTCTTATCTTTATATGGGTTTTCGCCTTTTCTTACAACCATTCTTATTGGAATGCCCCACAAGTCAAAAGTTTCTCTCAAATTATGAGTCAAATATCGCAAATATGTGTCAGGCAATCCTTCCGGATTACTTGAAAAAATATAAAAAGCTGGTGGTCTTGATTTTGCTTGAGTAATATATCTTAATTTTATTCTTCTTTTGTTTTTACCCAATGGAGGCGGGCAATTTTCTTTCATGTCTTCAAACCATTTATTCAACGGTGCCGTAGGAATTCTGGTGTTCCATCTATTATATGTTTTAACAACCGCATCCATTAAATTTTTCAATCCGTGTTTTTTTAGAGCAGATACTGTTACTGTCTCAATGCCTTCTGCTTGGTTCAAAGAAGACATCAGCTTGTCATTAAGCTTGTTTATGGTTGCTTGTTTATCTGCCACATCCCATTTATTTACGGCAATTACCAAAGCTCTGCCTTCATCTAAAACTTGTCTGGCAATGGTTAAGTCTTGTTTATCAAGTACCATATCAGCATCAAGCACCAAAATCACTACTTGTGCCAAAAATGCAGCTCTTTTTGTGTTTGCCACAGAAAGTTTTTCCAAACTGTCTTCCACTCTTGCGTGTTTTCTTAAACCTGCAGTATCCACCAAATTAAATTGCTGCCCGTTATATTCCCATTTGCTGGAAATTGCATCTCTGGTTATTCCGGCCTGAGGACCTGTCAACATTCTGTTTTTGCCCAATAAAGCATTTGTTAACGTAGATTTTCCAACGTTCGGACGTCCGACCAAAGCAACAGTAATTGTGTTTTTTGCATTAGACTTTTCTTCTGCTTCAGCTTCTGTATTTAACTTTGTTTTCTCTATAATTTGTTGTAATTGAGCATATAGTTCTGCTAACCCCAAACCATGTTCTGCAGAAAAACAAATAGGGGTTCCAAGTCCCAATTTATACGCCTCATAAGCGGCATCTTCCTGACTTTTTCCTTCACATTTGTTTGCCAATAACAATGCAGGCTTTTTTGCATGACGCACAATTTTTGCAAATTCCAAATCAAACGGATGCAGTCCTGTTCTTGCATCCATCATAAAAATACAAACATCAGCTTCATCAATTGCAATTTGTGTTTGAGAGAACATAGCCTTTTCTACAGAGCCTTCTTTTGCAATTTCAAATCCCGGAGTGTCAATAATTTCAATATCCAGATCATAAAATTTTGCTTTTGCCATGCGTCGGTCTCTTGTAACACCCGGCTTATCATGAACAATAGCTGTTTTCTTTCCTAGCAGACGATTAAATAATGTTGATTTTCCAACATTCGGTCGTCCGACAATTGCAATTTTCAAAGTCATTATAGTTCCTTATTTATAAACAATCAGTTGCGCATCTTCGTCAACCAATATCAAGTGACCGTCTGCAACAATTGCGGGAGCCACTAATTTTTCATCTACATCTATGTAATTCAAAATTTTTCCGTTATATGGAGATACAAAAAATACATATCCTGCAGTACTTGTAATTATCAATCGGTTGTTAGCCAACACAGGTCCCATTAACTTTGCCACTTTTTTGTTGTCATTTGTTGGGGTTGTTGGCACGGTGTTTGAAAAAATAATTTTTCCGGTTTGTTTTTCTATTGTCACAATTTGGTTTTGATCGGTCAGTATATACATATATTTACCGGCATTCCAAGGCTGGTTTGTTCCACTTATTTGTTTTTCCCAAATTTTTTCACCTGTTTTCAAGTTAATTGAAGCAGACATATTATTGTGTCCCACAGCATAAACAACCGAGTTGTCAATCACAGGATTGGCAACAATTGTGTTAATAGAAGACATTGCCTCACCTCTTTTTGCCAAAGCCAAATAATTTGCCCACAGCGGAGTTCCTGTAGAGGCTTTCAGGGCTCTAAGTTCTCCGTTAGAAAAACCTGCCACAACCACATCATTGTTCACACTATATGCCGGAGCAGCACCTCCCACCAAAGTTGTTTCTTCTGACAACGATTTATAGTTCCAAAGCTCTTTTCCGGTTTGAGTATTCAAAGCTATCAAATCATTGTTTATTGTCTGCACAAACAGCTTTGCATTGTTAATTGTAGGCGCAATTCTAATAGGTGTCTGAGCATCATATTGCCAAATTTTTGATCCGTCTTTCATGTTTAGCGCAAAAACATGTCCGGTTCCTGTTGTAACATATACAAGCTTGTTATAAGTAGCAATCCCGGCACCTTTAATGGAAATATCGTCAGAATTTTCTATTTCAAGTTCTGTTTTCCATATTTTCTTGGCATTATCTAGCCTAAAAGCAGATACGGTTGCATTTGCGTCCACGGTAAAAATCACCCCATTAAGTACCACGGGAGTTGAAATTAAAAAATTTCTTTTTCCGGATCCTTTCCCAAAATCTTTGCTCCATGCTTTTTTTAACTCTGCGGGTAAAAACAGATTCTCAAGATTGTGTGTTGAGTTTGCACCAACCTGAGACCATGTTTTATTCATATAGGTTTTTGGTAATGTTATTTTTACTTCGTTTCTGGTATAGTCTGCAGATATTTCAGTAGGTTGTTGTAATACGGCAATTCTTTTTCCTTCCAGTTTTTTATCTGCAGATGAACATGCCGTTAACAAACACAAAGCAGTGCCACACAAAGCAAAATACACAAAGCTTTTCTTCATTTATCCCTCTTTTATTGATTATTTAATACAGAGATCATATCTTGAGCTCTTGCCACCACATCTTTAGGAGCATTTGGCATTGAGGCCAATTTTTCATATATTTTCAGAGCTTCTTCATTGTTCTTTTCTCTGATATACATCAAGGCCAAAAATTCATCTGCCACAACATTAAATGCAGAATTAGAATTTGCAATCGGTTCTAAATAGCTTTTAATTTCTTCTGCTGACGCGCTATCCAAACGATAAGAAATAAGCTTAATAACTGCAAGCTCTCTAACTTTTGCATCTGTTTTTTTGTTGTTTATTATATTAGTAAGTTCTTCAATGCCTTCTTGAACTTTTTGTTGCTCAAAATATATGTTTGCCACCTGCATAGCTGCCAAACTTGCATATATTCCGTCGTTTTCTTCGGCAATTTTTTTGAAAGCTTCAATGCTTTCATCATATTTTGCTTCATTTTCTAATGCAAAGGCATTGGCATATTGAGTAGAAATTTTTTCAAAACCGGATCTTCTCCAAGCTTTAATAGACTCAAAACTTACTGTAATTGTAAGTACCAAAGCCACAAATAATACAATGTATAGTCCGTATTTTTTCCATAATTTTTGATAATTTTCTTCTTTAATTTCTTCAGAAATTTCTCTTAAAAAAGAGTCTTCGTTAAAATCTGGAGTTTTAGTTTTATTTTTAATTTTAAGTTTCATCACATTTTCCTATTTACTGAGCTGTTACATGAATTAAGAATTTGGCAATCCATTGCAATTCTTCAAGTTTTAATTTTTTACCAACCACCATTACTTTTGTATCTGTATATAACGCAACATAATGACGGTTTGTTTGCGGGCTATATGCCACAATAATGGCTTCAATATCTTTTTTTAAAAGTTCAGAAGATTTTCTGCTAAACCCCATGCACTTTTTTATATGGATTATTTTGTGCTGTTTTATCACCACTTTTTCTTTAGATGTAAATGCTAAGAACACCCAAATTAAGCCTAGCACCATCAATGTTAGCCACCCCATCATCAAAGGTGTTCCGAAAATGTTTGCCAACATCGGATAAAAAGCCATTATCAATAAAAACAATACCAATACAGCCATAGCTTCAATAAAGTTATAAATGTCTGTAAGTACTTTTTTAATTTTTAATATCACTTTGTCATCTTTTTTTAGAAAACACAAAGTTTTTGGCAATTTTTCATATCTGTCATACGTATCTTGCACAATGTTTTCTTTAAGCAATTGTACTAAAGGCTTATTTAAATTTTTTGCCTCTATCGGCATAACATTTTCCGGTGTCAAAGTTATGAGTGTCTTTTTCAATGCAAGAGCATATTTTTTTGCGATAGACCTAAAATCTTTGTCGCTGAAAGATATGTATAAAGGAATGGTTTTTTGAGCATCTTTATGTAATAGTTCCACAATATATCTGTTTTTTGTTAGGATTCCATATTGCATAAATTCGATTCTATATCTTACGCCCACATAATTTTTCAGGGGTTCTACAATTTGTATTTTGCCTTTACCTATGATTCTCTGTATTATTTTTACATTGTTCTTTGAGAGGGCAATTTTTTTATATTGTATTTTTTTAACAATCAACACGGCTAAAATTACAAATCCCATCAGACACAAAATTACGTCAAACAACCACAAAGGCAAAAGCCCTGTTTCATGAGAGTGTTCTAAAGATTTAAATAAAGAACTGTCATGAGCAAACAACCAATCCGCCAACCCCAAGAAGATAAGAGTTACTGAAAGCAAAGCTCCTAATACCACTAAAAATGTGGGAAACTTGTCTGTTTTGGCCGTTGGCAGTTTATCTATATTTAATTTAAAATTATGGCTTAAATGATTTGTAATTTTACAATCCATGAATATAAATCCTTGCAAAAAATTTATTACACATACAATTTATAACATATTTTAAAAATAATCATCAATTATTTTGAAAAAAGATTCAATATATGTTAACAATATATGTAATAGATTAAAAACAAAGTAACATTTAGGGGATTTCCATGTCAGAAATAACATCTTGGGTTTTTAATGAAGTAACTACCATAACATTAAGTATTTTGGGTTGCCTATATCTTGTGTGTTTGTTTGCAGCAAAATTTGTAAAAAAAGAAGGTAATGATAAAAATGTTGCTTTTGGCTACAATACTTTGTTTTTAGCATTGGCCACAGACTATTTTTCTACCATGATTTCAGACTTTTCTGTTTCGGAAGACATGGTTCAATGGGTTGTTTTGGCCAGACTTTCTTTATTGGTTATTTCTTTTGTATTGTTGGTAGTTACCGGTTCTTATTTATCCGGAAACGGCACCCCTGATGACATGTTGGTATTAGGCCTTACCCTTTCTGGTATAGCAGCCAGTGTATATTTTGTATTTTTTACCAATGATGCACAATTTGTCAGCAAAATGAGTCAATTATTCCCGCTTGTAGGATACGGCTTTGCATCTGTATTCTTGTCAAACAGATTAAAAAGTGAAAAAAATAGTGGATATAAACTGATATTTTTTACCTTTTGCCTGATTACAGTTTGGTATTTTTTAAAGTTTATTGCCGTGTTCAAATTTGTATATGATGCATGGTATGCATATATCATCATTTACTTTTTAATGATGATAAGCGTATTAACCATGACCATATCAGAAATTCACAAAAAGCTGGTAGATTTGCAGAAAGTTATCAAAGCAAACTCCGGTATGATAGAAAAAATTATCAAATCATCACCATTGCCGATTGTTATTGCCAAGCTTACCGACGATAATATCATATTGGCCAATACCAATGCAGTTAAGTTGTTCGGTTTTGATGAAAGTGATGTTTCAAATTACAGAATGAGAGATTTTTTTGCCGATTCTGATAATCGTCAACAAATGATAGAATTGCTGGAAAAAGAAAAAGAACTTCAAGATTTTGAAATTTTGATTAAAAAACCTGATACAGACAGTCCGTTTTGGGTGTCTGCATCTGCAAGCATCATAGATTATAATTATGATATTGCCATATATATGACATTCCAAGACATTACAGAGAGAAAAAACAGAGAAATCACACTCAAAAACCAGGCTACAAGAGACCCGTTAACCTCACTGTATAATAGACGATTCTTTGAAGAAGAGGTTGTAAAAAGAATTGCCAATGCAAAAAACACCAATCAGCCTTATAGTGTGATGATGATAGACGCAGACTTCTTCAAAAAAGTAAACGATACCTACGGCCACAAAACCGGAGATAAGGTGCTTATTGAACTTTCTGCGACTTGTGTTAAAGCCCTAAGAGATTGTGATATTGTTTCAAGGTATGGTGGAGAAGAATTTGTCATATTCTTAGAAGGTGTTGCATATCCTAAAGCTGTTTTAGTGGCAGACAGATTAAGAGAAACCATTAGTCACATTGTTGTTCGTTCAGATAATGATGACGAGGTTAAGTTTACCGTAAGTATAGGTGTTTCTTCATCTGATGTTTCAGATAATGTTGATATGTTGATTAAAACAGCAGACGAAGCTCTATACAGAGCAAAACAAAACGGCAGAAACAGAGTAGAGCTTTTTGCCAAAAAGGATCTGGAACATTTTAATAAAAAACCGGCAGAACCGGAACATAATTCACACCACCCCATTTTTGATAAAGAAAAGCCCGAAGAGGTATCTTTGCTTGAAGGCGCAGAAATTGCTACCACACCTTCTGAAGGAGAAGAAGATAAATGAGAAAATATATAATATTATCTTTGCTTACTACATTGCTGATTTGTGGATGCGCGCATCCCATGCTTACCATCAAAGACAGTGATAATACACAATGTGTTAAAGTAAACATGCGCAGAAGCAATTCTTATATGTATTATCAAACGGTAACTGGCGGAGATTTTAAAATAGAGCTTGTAGGAGTTAGTTCATATTGCAGTTACAATCCGGTAAGCAATGTTAACAAAGCTGTTATTGAGCCGTTGTTTAAGATAACCAAAATGGGCAAAAGTTTAGAAAACAATGTTGATTTTCAGTTTTATACAGAAACCAAAAAAGGTCCGCCTGCCTATATTGGTAAATGGCAACATTCAGCCAACTTTAAGTTAGACAAAGGTGCAATCAGTCAGTATTTTGACGGAACTCCCACAGAGGTTAGGATTCCTTTAGAAAATACGGCAGATTTTGAAATTGATTTAGGCCTTATATTAGGTAAAAAACAAAAAGATTTTAACAACAAAACATTTGACGTTATTGAGAAAAATTGATGGATGAATGCCATAAATCATGTGGAGGTTGCCCATTAAGAGGCTTAACTTTAGATGCATATAAAGAGCAAAAAGAAAATTCT
>JAZNSB010000035.1:0-3716 GCA_045590955.1 Alphaproteobacteria bacterium
AGCTCCCCGACCATAAAACTATGAATCGGGGATATATTCGTTGCATATAAAATAAACAACTTCACGATGTTATATCCTAACACCGAATGTACAAGAGTTTTCGACAACTCCGCACCTTAATAAGTGCTAACCAATAAAAATATTGGATAGTAAAACACTAATCCAAATATTTTTCAAAAGCAAGAATTAAATGATTAAAACAAAAAAAACACCCAAGAGGGTGTTTTGAAAAAATGGTGTGAGTAGGGATTGCTAAGCGAGAACAACCGTTGCTCCGGTTGTTATCGTCTGCAAAATCTTGGAAGATGTTGGCAAGGCAAGATGCGAGCGAAGCGGCATCGCGGACGAGCCTACATCCCCAAGCGAGGTCCCGTCCCCAAGAAGGCAAGCATTGAAAATGCGTAGCCTGATTGGTCAGAGCATAAAAAAAAACACCCTTTCGGGCGTTTTGAAAAAATGGTGCTCGGGGACGGGATCGAACCGCCGACACGAGGATTTTCAGTCCTCTGCTCTACCGACTGAGCTACCTGAGCATTTATCTTTGTCAGCAGACAAAAAGCCTTATAAAACAAAAAAAAGCACTTGTCTAGTAAAATTTTTTATAAATGTTATAAATTTTACATTGCCAAAAATTTTTCAACAGCCTCTCTAACAGAAGCAAGTCCAAAATCTTGCGGATTTATTTTGTCTTTTTCCAAAAATAAAATCTCAGAATTTTCATTATCCGCTAAACCTATTTGCTTTATGTCTTTTATTTTGCATTTAACAAAAAAGTCCAGTGGTCTTACATCAAATCCGCTATACACATATGTATTTGAAATACAGAACAAATACTTTTCCACTTCTACATCAAGGTTAATTTCTTCTTTTACTTCTCTAACAATTGCTTGCTCAATTGTTTCTCCAAGATCAACAAAACCGCCTGGCAAATCAAGAGTTCCAATTGCAGGGTTTTTTGCTCTTCTTACAACAATCATTCTATCTTGTTCATCAAAAATAAAGGCGGCGCACCCAATTGCCGGAGCTTTGAAAAAATGAAATCCGCAAACTTCACATTTTTTGGAAGAACCAACGTCTTCCAAAAAATGTTTTGAGCCGCATTTCGGGCAATACTTAAAATAATCCAAAGGATGTGTCATTATTCCACACTTGGCATTTTTGCTTCATTTTTAAGATTTGATACAAAAGTATCCAAATCAACAACTTCTTGTTTTTCAGAACCAATTCTTCTGATTGTTACAGTGTTGTTTTCCTGTTCTTTTGCACCTACCACAACAATAACCGGCGTTTTTGTTAGAGAATGTTCTCTTATTTTGTAAGATATTTTTTCATTTCTCAAATCAAGTTTTGCGGTTAAACCTGCTTTATTTAATTTTGCCTGCACTTGTTTTGCATATTCATCAAATTCTGAAACCACAGGCATTATCACTGCATGTTCCGGTGCCAACCATAAAGGCAATTTGCCGGCATAGTTTTCTATTAAAATTCCCAAAAATCGTTCAATAGAACCAAACAATGCTCTGTGCAACATAACCGGTCTGTGTTTTTCGCCGTCTTCACCGATATAAGAAATATCAAATCTTTCAGGCAAATTCATATCAACCTGCACAGTTCCGCACTGCCATTCTCTGCCAATAGCATCTTTTAATATAAATTCAAGTTTCGGACCATAAAAAGCACCTTCGCCTTCATTTATGGTAAACTCATATCCGTTATGAGTAAGTGCATCAGCCAAAGCTTTTTCGCTAATATCCCAAACTTCATCTGATCCAATTCTTTTTTCCGGTCTGGTAGAAAGATAAATTTTCACGTCATTAAAACCAAAATCTTTATAAATATCCAAAATCAGTTTTAATGTTTTAATGGATTCTTCTTCAATTTGTGCAGGTGTGCAAAAGATATGAGCATCATCTTGAGTAAATTCTCTAACTCTCATCAATCCCATTAGAGCACCGGATGCTTCATATCTGTTTACCTTTCCAAATTCTGCCATATATAAAGGCAAATCTCTGTAAGATTTAATACCTTGTTTATATACCAGCAAAGAACCGGGACAATTCATTGGTTTAATGCAAAAATATCTGTTGTCTTCTGTTTGACCGGAATAGTTATGACTACCGTATTTTTCCCAGTGACCGGAAGTCTCCCACAAACATCTGTCCATCACTCGTGGAGTGCTAACTTCAATATATCCTTCTTGTTCTTGACGTTTGCGCATATATTCAATTAATTTACGATAAATTTTATAACCTTTATCGTGCCAAAAAGCCGCACCCGGAGCATATTCAGGTTCAAAATGGAACAAATCCATTTCTTTTCCCAGTTTTCTATGATCTCTTTTTGCAGCTTCTTCCAACATATTCAAATATGCGTTGAGCTCTTTTTTATCTCTCCAACAAGTTGCATATATTCTTTGCAACATTTCATTTTCTGCATTTCCTCTCCAGTAAGCGCCAGCTACTTTCATTAATTTGAAAGCATCGCCTATTTTGGCAGTAGACGGCACATGAGGTCCTCTGCAAAGGTCAAGCCAAGTTCCCTGTTTATAAACAGAGATTGTTTCATTTTCAGGTAGATCTGCAATTAATTCTGCTTTATAATTTTCATTTATAGACTTAAAGAAAGTAATGGCATCGTTTCTATCCCATTCTTCTCTGATAAATTTCTGATCACGAGCAACAATTTCATGCATTTTTGCTTCAATTTTTTCAAAATCTTGTTCTGTAAAAGGTTCTTTTCTGGCAAAGTCATAATAAAAACCGTTTTCAATAGCCGGTCCGATGGTCACCTGAACATCCGGCCACAGTTCTTTTACGGCTTGAGCCATAACGTGAGAACAAGAGTGGCGAATTAATTGTAATCCGATATCGTCTTTGGGAGTAATAATTTTAACGGTTGCTGTGGTAGTTATTGGAGTTGTCAAATCCTGCAATTTTGAATTTACTTCAATTGCTAAAGCAGCTTTTGCCAAGTTTGGACTAATTTTATTGGCAACATCAAATCCATTGAAATTGCCTTCCATTTCTAATTGACTACCATCAGGAAGCTTAATCGCAACCATTTTTATTTCTCCTTATTTTTTATTTAAAAGTTCTCTGTAAACGGCGATTGTTTTATCACACATAATTTGTTTTGTAAATTGTTTTCTCACGTTCTCTATTCCTGCTTTGGAGATTTTTTGCTTCTCTTTATCAGATAGATTTAACGCCCATGTTATTGCATCGGCCAACGACTGCGCATTGTTGTTTTCAAACAATTTTCCCGTAACACCATCAATCATATTTTCCAACGATCCGCCATGATTTGAAGCAATAACAATTTTGCCCATGGCTTGGGCTTCTATTGCGGCTCTGCCAAATGCTTCCGGTTCAATGGCGGTAGAAAAGACCACGTCTGCCAGCATAATTAAGGCAGGAATGTCAAAGCTTTCTTCAATAAAACAAACTTTCTCTGTTAGTTCATATTTTTTAACCAAATCTTTCAGATAGTTTGTATATTTTGTTTTTCCCTGATCAGATCCTACCAATACAGCCACAAAATCTTTGTCTTTGATTTTTGCCAAAGCTTCCAAAAACAGGTGCTGACCTTTCCAATGTGTAAGTCTTCCCACCAGCATCAAAATTGGCTTATCTTCCGGCAAAGCGTTTTCTTTACAAGCTTTAATCAAACGTTCTTTAGAGACCTTTTCCGGAGAAAATCTGTCTATATTCACACAA
>JAZNSB010000036.1:0-3963 GCA_045590955.1 Alphaproteobacteria bacterium
TTTTAAAACTAAGCAAGGTTACCAAAACAAACGCATTAAGGTAAGCTTTTTTTACAATTTATCCCCTATTTGAGCTAATTTTTATGCATAAAAATGCATCAATAAAGAAAAAGGTTGTTTTTTGAGCTTTTATCAAAGCATTATTGTTTATTTAACGCTTTAAAACCCTGGGCCACCAAATAAGTTTCGGGAGATTCTTTTCTGCTTGCTGCCGGTTTAAAATGCCCCACTTTTTCAAAATTTTTCTTTGCATCTGCCAATAAAGAAGCCTCTGCCCCGCCTTGAAAAACCTTTGCAATAAAAATTCCGTTTTTTGCCAAAATTTCTTTAGCAAATTCATAAGCCATTTCCACCAGAGCAATTGTTCTTAAATGGTCAGTTTGTTGGTGCCCTATTGTATTTGCTGCCATGTCGCTCATAACCACGTCGGCATTTTTACCATCCAAAATTTGTTTTATATTATCCGGAGCATCATCCAACGTAAAATCCTGACAAATAAGTGTTGCTCCTTCAATGGGCTGAGTTGGCAAAATATCAATTCCTACCACTTTTCCGGCACCTTTGTTTCTTTTCACGGCAATTTGGGTCCACCCTCCGGGAGCACACCCCAAATCCACAATAATTTTGCCCTTTCCCAAAAACTTATATTTTTCATCAAGTTGAATAAGCTTAAATGCGGCTCTTGACCGATACCCCATACGTTGAGCTTCTGCCACATAAGGGTCATTTAGCTGTCTTTGTAACCATTTTGCAGAAGATTTTGATCTGCTTTTTGCAGTTTTAACTCTCACTGCCAAATTGTGCCTTCCGCCAATTTTATTTGCCACTTTATTTGCCATTTCTCAACTCCTCAACCAAAGCTTCCTGAGCTCCCTGCAAAGAGGCAACAATTTCTTTCACTCCAAGCATATTTGCAATTGTCTGGAAAATTACCATTGCAGCCAAAATAATCTGACTTCTTTTTTCCCCTATGGCCGGATTTTGTGCCAATTGTTTAACAGAACATTTTTTAAGCTCTTCACACTTATGGTTTACATCTTCAATTTCAAGCACAGTACCATCAAACTTTGCTCTGTCATATTCTTTTGCATTTGCAATTATTGCTGCCAAACGCAAAGCTGTGCTGGATGTTGCCACACATATCGTTTGATCTTTATATTGTGCAAAATCTGTTTTTTCTAAAAACGTTTTTACATAATCTTGTACTTTATTTTGCAATTTTTTTTCATTTTCTGCATCATATTCTGCCAACTCAAATTCCTGAGCACTTGCCCTTGACCCCAAAGGCATTGAAATACTGTAAATAATCTTTGGATTTTGTTCATTTGTTGCAAAACAAATTTCTGTTGAACCGCCACCCACATCAAATATCACAACATATTCAGACTTTTTGCACACATGTGTTATAGCACCGGACAAATTTAATTTTGCTTCAGTTTCCGCGTCAATTATATCCAGATTAATACCAAAATTATCTTTTATCAGCTTTTGCAAAACATCACTATTATTAGCACGCCTGCAAGCTTCTGTTGCAATTGCCCTTAAGGTAAATTTTTCGTATTTTTGCAAGATATTATTAAAGTCTACAAAAGCGGTATGTACTCTCTGCATTGCCTCATCACAAATCATATTGTTTTGCATATCTTTAATCAAGGCTGTTGCCTGACTTTCTCTATGCAACACGTTTGCATCTTTGTCAATCACCAACAACCTGCAAGAATTAGAACCCAAATCAATTGCAGCAAATACTTCAGAATTTTTTTTGTTTTTTTCCATAATGAGACCTAAACTTGCGATATTTTGAAAAACGTTTTTTATAATTTTTTTGACTATGCATCATATCAAGCAAAATACCTTCTCTAATTCCTCTATCTGCCACAGTCAGCTCACATATTGGCCAAAAAGAAGAAATTGCTTCAATAATGGCACAACCGGCCATTGTCAAATCAGCTTTTGCGCTACCTATACACGGATGTTTTTTTCTTCCTACATCACCCATAGATTTAATTTTTGCAATCACTCTGTCCACATCAGATTTTGCAATAGACAAACCGTCAACGGCAAATCTGTTATACCTTGCCAAATTAAGGTGAACAGCCCCCAACACAGTAACTGTCCCGGAAGTTCCTATAACTTGAATATCTTGATTTTCAATTGCTTCCTTTATATGATACTTATCTTCAAACTCTTGCAAAATTTTATGAGTTCTTTCCACAATTGTATCATAAGCCAGTTTTGTCATATCTCCTTTTGGAAATGCTTCAGAAATTGTAACAACCCCATATGGCAAAGACACAAAACCTTCTACAAATGCCTTACCTTTATCGGTAATTCTGGCCAAAGAAATTTCCGTTGAACCTCCACCAATATCAAAAACCAATGTTCTTTTAATGTTTCTGTTAAGCAAAGGCAAACATCCGACCACTGCCAATCTTGATTCTTCTTTTGTAGAAATAATTTCCAAATCAAGCCCTGTTTCTTTTTTAACGTTTGCCACAAAATCCGCACAATTTTTTGCTCTTCTGCAAGCAGCTGTTGCCACAAACCTAACCTGTCTCATAGGCTTATATTCATCAATAATTGCCGCACACACTTTAAGAGCCGCAATGGTTCTTCTCATTGCAGACTTAGACAATTTATTATCTTGAATAATTCCTTCGCCCAATCTGGTTATTTTTGAAAACGTTTCCACAATTTTAAAGCTTGCCGGTGTTGGTTCTGCAATAACTAATCGGCAAGAGTTTGTTCCCAAATCAATTGCGGCATAATTTGTTGCACCGGCAACATCTTGAGCATTTGGTTTATTATAATTATTTTTTGTGCTCCAATTTTTCATACATATCAGGCTCCGTATATTTCATTGCGTAGCTGAACTCGCAACTCATCTATACACTTTAAATTGTTATCTTTATCTTTATAATACCAATAAACCCAGCCATTGCAAGCAGGAAGATTCTGCACCTGTGCACCAACTTGATGTATTGAGCCTGTAATGTTGTCCGATATCAAAGTGCCGTCAGAACGCACAGATGCCAACATTCTCCCCTTGGCATCATAAAGATTATCTCCCGGAGACAAATACCCCTTTTCCATTACCAAACCAAAAGCAATTCTCGGTTGGCGAACTTTCACCGTAAATTCCAAACATTTTTCGTTTTCTGTCGGTTTTACGGCATCAATACGTTCCTTAGCACCTTTGATATACGAAGCCTCTTTTTCAATTCCAATAAAATTTCTACCCAACATTTTGGCCACAGCACCGGTTGTTCCCGTTCCAAAGAACGGATCCAGCACCACATCTCCAACATCAGTTGTGGCCATCAAAATTCTATAAAGCAAAGATTCCGGTTTTTGAGTTGGATGTAACTTAGAACCGTCTTCAGATTTTAAACGTTCTTTTCCCGTGCAAATAGGCAAGCTCCAATCAGAGCGCATTTGCACTCCCTCATTCATGGCTTTCATTGCCTCATAATTAAACTTATATTTTGATTTTTGTGATTTACTTGCCCAAATAAGTGTTTCATGAGCATTTGTAAATCGTGTTCCCATAAAGTTTGGCATCGGATTGCATTTATTCCAAATAATATCATTCAAAATCCAAAAGCCCAAATCCTGCAATATATAACCAACTCTAAATATATTATGATAAGAACCTATTACCCAGATTGCCCCATCATCTTTTAAAATTCTTCTGGCTTGAGACAACCACTTTTTGGTATATTCATCATAAGCTTTCATGCTTTCAAAGCAATCCCACTCTTCATATACACCATTTACCTCTGTATTATCCGGACGCATCAAAGCATCTCCCAGCTGAAGATTATATGGGGGGTCAGCAAAGATAACATCTATAGATTTATCCGGAATTTTTTGCATATATTCAATACAATCAGCATTGATAATACTGTTTAATATAGCTTTTGGCTCTACCATATTAACAACTTTCTTTTTTGGTTTATAACA
>JAZNSB010000037.1:0-28671 GCA_045590955.1 Alphaproteobacteria bacterium
ATAATAAATTATTAAGAATTTTTAATATATAAGTTACTTATTATTTAATATGAAAGGAAATAATATGAAAAAACTATCTATTTTAGCTTGTTTGGCATGTGTTTTTGGTCTTTCTGCATGTTCAACTTTTGGACCAAAAGCAGACTATACCGCTCATTTTGCTTTTGATAAAGCAACACTTTGTTCTAAAGATGCAAAAGCTACAACAGAATATGCAAAACAATTAAAAGCAGAAAAACCTGCAAAAGTTGAAGTAATTGGTCACACAGACTCTGTGGGAACAAAAGCTTATAATAAAAAACTGGGATTAAGAAGAGCAAATACCGTTAAAGCCGTATTGGTTAAAAATGGTGTTTGTGCAAAACGCATTGTGGTGAAATCTGAAGGCGAAAACAGACCTGTGGCAGATAATGCAACAGCTGAAGGCAGAAGATTAAACCGCCGTGTTGAAGTTATTGTAGAAGAATAATTGTGTTATTTTGATCAACGCTTAAAAGGCAGTTTTTTAACTGCCTTTTTTGTTTTTTTTAATACTTATTTTAGATATTGAAGATAAAATGAAAAAAAATTGTTCTACGGAGGCAATATGCTTTTTTATTTTATTGAAAATTATGCAGTAAGAATGCTTGGTGCTTTTTTATGCTCTTTACTTATGGTTCTTTCTTTTGGGAATCCTGTAATTGACTATTTACGCAAACATCAAAAGAAGGGGCAACCAATAAGAAAAGATGGACCCAAAACACATCTGAAAGATAAAAAAGGAACTCCGACAATGGGAGGATTGCTTATTTTGGCATCAACAATTTTAACCGTGTTGTTGTGGGCAAATTTGGACAATGCATTTGTTTGGGTGGCAATATTGGTAATGTTGGTGTATGGGGCCGTAGGCTTGGCAGATGATTATGTTAAAGTAAAAAAGCAAACCGCTAATGCGATGACGGCAAAAATGAAATTGATTTTGCAATTTAGCACATCTTTGATTGCAATATTGATTGTTTCAAAATATACACCTCAAGATGTCAGATTTTTAATTGATGTTCCATTTTTACCAAATCTGATTATAGACTTTTGGCTGTTTTATGTGCCCTTTGCAATGGTAGTAATTGCCGGTGCTTCCAATGCTGTTAATTTATCTGACGGATTAGACGGCTTGGCATCAAGTTTGTTGATTAGTGCTTTTTCAACTTTTGCAATTTGTTCTTATTTTGTGGCAAACGCTTTTCATCCAATTCCTATGGCAGATGAAGTTTTGATTGTATGTGCAGCAACGGTTGGTGCTTTGCTTGGATTTTTGTATTTTAATAAAAAACCAGCAAGAGTGTTTATGGGGGATACCGGTTCATTGGCGCTGGGCGCATTGCTTGGAACAGTGGCAGTAATGCTTAAGTCTGAATTTGTTTTGGCGGTGGTAGGTTTTGTATTTGTGCTGGAAGCATTATCTGTAATGATTCAGGTGTTTTGGTATAAAAGAACAAAAAGAAGAGTGTTTTTAATGGCACCAATTCATCATCATTTTGAACAAAAAGGCTGGTCAGAAAAAAAAGTTGTACGGATATTTTTCTTGGCTTCCGTAATTTGTGCATTGTTGGGTTTTGCGGTGTTTTATTGGGGATAAGCTGAATGTCTATTATCGCCAGAAACAGTAAAAGCTTATTAAGCAAATGGTGGTGGACGGTTGATAAACAACTGCTTGTTGCTATTGGAATTTTGCTGTTTATCGGTTTGTGCTTGGTGGGAAGTGCCAGTCCGGCAATTTCTGTGCAAAGAGGTGATGCTCCGTTTTTGCTGTTTCAAAAACAAATTATTTTTTTGATACCTGCAGTTTTCATTATGATTGTAATTTCTATGTTTAATTTGCGTCAGATAAGAAGATTATCTATTTGGCTGTTTATTTTCTTTTTATTGATGGTTGTGGCAATTTTTTTTGTGGGTTCTGAAGAAACAAAGGGTGCTTCAAGATGGATAAGACTTTTTGGTTTTTCCTTACAACCGTCAGAATTTATTAAACCAACTTTTGCAGTTTTTACAGCATGGCTTTTGGATGGGCAAAAAAGATCTGAATCTTTTCCGGGAACAATTATTTCTTTGCTGTTTTTAGCTTTGGTAGTTGGGCTGTTATTTTGTCAACCAGATTTAGGAATGATTATCATTATTTCTGCAGTTTGGTGTGCGCAATTGTTTTTAGCCGGTTTAAGATGGCGTTATGTGTTTTTAATTTCAGGTTTATTATTGGTTTTGGTGGTTGGAGCATATTTTGTATATGACCATGTGTATTACAGGCTTCAGACATATTTTGGCGGACAAGAAGTAAGTTATCAGGTAAAAAAATCTTTGGCATCTTTTGCAAATGCCGGTTTTTGGGGAAAAGGTTTGGGAGAAGGAAGAGTAAAAGTCCACCTTCCTGATGCTCATACAGATTTTATATTTGCCGTTTGCGGAGAAGAATTGGGAATTGTTGTGTGTTTGTTTGTGGTGGCAACTTTTGCTTTTATTGTATTAAGAGCTATGGCAATTTCAATGCGAGATAACAGTTTGTTTATTTTATTGGCAGCTTCCGGAATTTCTATTTCCTTCGGCTTACAAGCAATCATAAACATGGGGTCTACTTTGCGTATATTGCCAACAAAAGGTATGACTTTACCGTTGATTTCTTATGGAGGTTCTTCCTTGTTGTCTTGTGCTTTGGGGTTGGGAATTTTGCTGGCAGTTACCAGAAAAAATGTTTATGCGGAGGATGAAGATTATGCAAAATGATGCTAAAAAACCTTTGATTGTACTTACTGCCGGCGGAACAGGCGGACATGTGTATCCGGCAGAGGCTTTGGCAACGGAGCTTGATAAACGAGGTTATGCTTTGGCTTTAATTACTGATAAACGAGGAAGACAAAATTATAAAGGAATGTTGGGAAACATTGATAATTATGCGGTTTTGTCAGGTGCTTTTATGGGAAAAAGCATGTGGTTTAAAATTAAAACCTTAATTAAAACCGCAACGGGAGTTTTGCAAGCAATGTTTTTGTTAATGAAACTAAAACCGGTATGCGTGGTAGGTTTTGGCGGATATGCTTCTTTTCCGGCTTGTGTGGCAGCAATTTTACTTAAAAAAAATTTGGTTATTCACGAACAAAACAGTGTAATGAGCAGAACAAACAGATTGATTGGAAAATATGCAAAATTTGTGGCTCAAAGTTTTGAAAATGTGAAATTTGCTCCGGCAAACGTAAAAAATGTGCTGACAGGAATGCCGATTAGAGAAAACATTGCAAAACTTTCTGAAGAATATGAATTTAAGGTTGCAGATAAATTGAAAATTTTGGTTATCGGAGGTTCTCAAGGAGCGGCAATTTTTTCTCAGACTTTACCAAATGCTTTTGAAAAATTACCAAAAGAAATTTTGCAAAAAATTAAATTGGTTCAACAATGCAGAAAAGAAGATGCAGAGACAGTAATGCAAAAATATAAAAAATTGCCTTTTGAGTTTGAAGTAAGTCCGTTTTTTGATAATATGACACAGATTTATGCAAATTCAAATTTGGTTATTTCCAGAGCAGGGGCTTCTTCTGTTTATGAAATTGCCGCCGTAGGTTTGCCTTCGGTTTTGGTGCCGTTGCCAACGGCTGCGGATAATCATCAGGAGTATAACACAAAGAAATTTAAAGATGAAAATGCGGCATTGGTCTTGCTTCAAGATGAGTTTACAGAACAAAAAATTCAGGAAATAATAGTAGATTTTGTAAAAAATCCGCAAAAATTGGAAAAAATGTCGCAAAATGTGAAAAAAATTGCTATTGTTGATGCTGGAAAAAGATTTGCTGATGCTTTGGAAACTTATGTTGTGGGGAAATAATGTCTTTTTGGAATAAAATTAAAGAACGAAAATTGATTGATTTGTTGCCAAACGTAAAAGGTAAATATCTGATAAATGTGCCTTTGTCAAAATATACCAGGTTTAAAGTAGGTGGACCGGCAGAGGTTTTGTTTGTGCCTCAAGACGAAGAAGACTTGATTAATTTTTTGAAAAAAAGACCAAAAAATATGCCTTTGTGTTTGATTGGCGGTGGGTCAAACTTGCTAATCAGAGATGGCGGAATTCCGGGAGTGGTTATTAAGTTGGATTCGCCATATTTTAGGCAGGCTATTTTTGATAAAAATACAAAAACCGTAAAATGTTTTGCCGGAATGAAAAATTTTGATTTGAAAAAAATTATGTTGGAAAATCAAGTCGGAGGATTGGAGTTTTTGTGTTCTATTCCGGGTGTTATTGGAGGTTCTATTAAAACAAACAGCGGATGTTACGGTAAAGAAATTAAAGATTATATTGTTGGTGCGACAATTCTAGATGAAGAAGCTAATTTGCTTGAAATTGGTCCGGAAGATTTAAAACTTGGTTATAGAAGCAGTTTGTTTCCGGATAGTTGGATTATAATATCAATTACTTTGAAAACAGAACCTAAAACCAAGCAAGAAGTACTTGATGTTTTGGAAGAACAAAAAAAACACCGCATGAAAAGTCAACCTTTTGATGCAAAAACAGCAGGCTCTACATTTAAAAATCCGCAAGGGTTTAAGGCTTGGGAGTTGATTAAAAAATCGGGGGCAGATAAATTGAAGGTTGGTGGTGCAAGAGTGTCTGAAAAACATTGTAATTTCTTGATAAATGATGGCACGGCAACAGCAAAAGATATTGAAACTTTGGGTGAGCAGATAATTGCAAAAGTAAAGGAAAAAACCTCTATTGTTTTAGAATGGGAAGTAAAAAGAATGGGAATTGAATAAATGAAACAACAAACCCAAAATTTATTGTATCCGTCTAAAAAAATTTTGTTGCGAACAGTAGGAAATTTGAGTGTTTTGCTGCTTATTTTGGTTTTGGGATTTTTAATTTTGACCATTAAAAATGATTGGATTAACAAAGAAATTGAACATATAAAGCAGTGCTTTTTTGATTATACATATTCAAGAGGTTTTGCTTTGCAAAAGGTTAATATAAGCGGATTGGTGAGACAAGATAAAAATGATCTTATGACAGTGCTTAATTTGACCGGTGAAGACAATGTTTTGGAAATAAATGTTGCACAGCTTAAACAAAATATTCAAAATTTGATTTGGGTAGAAAATGTGGAAGTAAACAAAACTTTCTTTCCTAATGAATTAAATATAAAAATTAAAGAACGAGATGTGTTGGCGGTGTGGCAAAATGATGGTAAGTTTTGGCCGGTGGATACCAATGCAAATGTTGTTAAAGACAAAAATTATATCCCAAGCAAATTTGATTTGGTGATTGCAGGAATGAAAGCTCCGGAAAATTTGTTGGAATTTATGAAAATAATTACAAAAGATAATGAAGTTTTTAACAAGATTGTGGCATTAAACTTTGTGTCAGAACGAAGGTGGAATGTGGTTTTTGACGAGCAAAGTAACAGTATTGTGTTGAAATTGCCGGCAGAAGATGTGGAAAATGCTTGGAATAAATTTTTAAAATTGCACAAGACAGAGGGAATTCTTAAGCGTAAATTAACTATCGTTGATTTAAGATTAGCCGATAGGGTTGTAGTAAAGGTTAGAAAAAATAATAAACAGCCTAAAAAATGAGGTTTAATCGGAGGTAATGGTGCATAACTCTTTTCATCGCAAATCTACTTATGCGGCGCTGGACATTGGGTCATCCAAGGTCAGTTGTGTGATAGCTAAAGTTATTCGTGACAGAATAGAGGTGGTGGGTTATGGATATAATGCATCTAAAGGCATGAAAAACGGTATTGTAACAGATGTAAATGAAGCACTTATATCTGTGTGTAATGCAGTTGAATCTGCCGAGCAGATGGCAAATGAAAGAATTGACAAGGTATATGTTAATGTATCCGGTGATAAGATAAAAAGTTATATAAGACAGGGTGTGGTTACCTTAAATAAAAAGCGTCCGGTTAATGAGGCTGATATTCAAAAAGTGATTAGTAAGGGTGTTAGTAAAATTAACACAGAAGGGCATAGTTTAATTCATTGTTTGCCAACAAGTTATCATATTGATTTTGGAGAAGAAATAAAAGATCCGACAAACATTTACGGAGAGCATTTGTCGGTTGATGTTTTGCTTGGTTTTTTACCAGAAGCTCAATATAAGAATCTGTCTACGGTTATAGATGGTTCTCATTTGGAAATTGCCGGTAAGGCATTTAATGCTTATGCTTCCGGGTTGGCGTGTTTGCTTAGAGACGAAATGGAGCTTGGTGCAACCGTAATAGATATTGGTGGCGGAACAACGGCAATAACCACTTTTTATAACGGATTCCCCAGATATTTTTCTGCAATTGGAGTTGGCGGAAACAATATATCAAAAGATATTGCCATTGGTTTAACAACATCTTTTACCCATGCAGAAAGATTAAAAACATTGCATGGTTGCGCTTTTTTAAGTTCTCAAGATGAAGGCGAGATGATAAATGTTTATCCGCTTGGAGAAGAAGATGATAGCTCCATAAGGCAAGTTAGCAAGGCTGAGCTTAATAATATTATATCTCCAAGGGTGGAAGAAATGTTTGAGCTTGTGGCTGATAAATTGGCAGCTCATGGATTAAAAGACGCATCTTCTCATAGAGTGGTGCTAACGGGTGGATGTAGTCAGTTGGCCGGAATAAGAGATGTTGCTTCTGTGGTATTAGACAAGCCGGTTAGACTTGCAAGACCCAAAAATGTGATGAATTTGCCAGAAAAATTATATAATCCAGCATTTTCAACATGTATAGGTTTGTTGCTGTTTGCAATTAATCATACAGAAAAAGAACCAATTAAGCTGATTAATAAAACTTCTACACAGACAGGAAGTTTGAGTAAAATTTTTGGTTGGATAAAAAATAACTACTAATTAAAAAAAATTTCTTTTGGTAACTAAAACTTAAGTAATTGTCATTAAAATGAAGCTCAAGAATTAAATTTGAGTTGGAGTTAAGAAATGGCTATTAAAATTACAGTACCCGAAACAAAAGTTCATCAATTAAAACCCAGAATTGCCGTAATTGGTGTTGGTGGTGGTGGCGGAAATGCCGTTAATAATATGATTGAACAAAAATTAGAGGGTGTGGATTTTGTTGTGGCAAATACTGATGCACAGGCATTGGCAAATTCTAAAGCCAGCAGAAAAATTCAGTTAGGATTAACAACAACTCAAGGTTTGGGTGCCGGTGCAAGACCAGAAGTGGGAAAATTGGCTGCAGAAGAAGCTATTGCAGAAATTGAAAAAGAAATTGAAGGCGCTAATATGGTATTTATTACTGCCGGAATGGGTGGCGGAACAGGTTCCGGTGCATCTCCTGTGGTGGCAAGAGTGGCTAAAGAAAAAGGAGCTTTGACTGTTGGTGTAATTACAAAACCATTTGATTTTGAAGGTAAAAAAAGAACAGAAGTGGCAAATGGTGCATTAGAAGAATTTGTGTCTGCTGTTGACAGTATTATCATTATTCCAAACCAAAATTTGTTTAGAGTGGCAGATAAAAATACAACATTGGGTGAAGCTTTTGTTATGGCAGACAATGTATTGTATTCCGGTGTGCGTTCTATTACCGATTTGATGATGTTGCCCGGGCTTATTAATTTGGATTTTGCAGATATTCAGGTGATTATGCAAGATAAAGGAAGAGCCATTATGGGAACTGGTGAAGCAGAAGGCGAAGATAGAGCTTCTAAGGCAGCAGAGCAGGCGCTTTCCAATCCGTTGCTTGATGATTGCTCTATGAAAGGAGCAAAAGGTGTTCTTATTAATATCACCGGCGGAAACGATATTACCTTGTTTGAAGTGGATGAAGCCGTTAATAAAATTAAAGAACAAGTTGATGAAGATGCTCAGATTATCTTTGGTTCAAGCTTTGATGACACTTTGCAAGGTAAAATCAGAGTGTCTATTGTGGCAACCGGAGTGGGTGATGCTTTGCCAAAGAAAATGCCGGTAAAAGAAAAAATTCAACCACAACCGGAACCTGTAAAGTTTGAAGAAACTTATGTGAGACCGGAGGATTATGCAAAACCGGAATTTAAAGAAGAAAATTTTGAAGAACCAAAGAATACAGAGACATTTGATGAAAAGACAAATCCGTTTGATGCTCTGAAAAATGAAATGGCAGATAATAATACAGACCAAAAATTTTATGAAGAAGAGCCGGAATTGTTTGATGAAGTAGTTCAGCCAAAACCAAGAGCGCAAGATTTTGATTTGTTGGAAAGATCTAAGGTAATGCCTGATGTTCCGTCTTCTTCAGCTTTGTTTAATTCTATTATTAATAAATCAGATGAGTTAAATCCTCAGGCACAACTTAATTCTGTGTTGCAGGGATATGAAAAGAGTTTTGTTCCTACAACCAATTTAAAAGATGTTCAAGATAATCATGAAAATGAATTGTTTGGTGAAGCTCCTTCTCTGGAAACAATTAAACAAGATGAGCAAGAAGAAGAGTTGATTGTTAATACTCAGGAACGTCGTGCTCCAACATTTATAGAAAGACTTACAGGTTATTCAATTGCTAAGAGAAACAAAAAAAAGATAACAGAAGTTAAACAAGAACCAATCTATCCTTCATTTAGTGATGAAGAAGAGGAAAGAGATGAAGACGAGCCTATGGTTCAAAATTTGGATATTCCATCTTTTTTGAGAAGAAAATAGAGCTCTGACAGCCCCCATTATTATGTTATAAACCAACAAATTCGGCTACTTGTAAGAGTGGCCGAATTTGTTATTGTTAGCAAGATCATTTTTTGAAAATATGCGAAATTATATATAGTGATTTTATAAAGCTAATGCGGGGTTCCGGCGAGATAATTTGCCAGCCACGCTTGTCCATAATATCAAAAATGTTTTTATGATAAAGATATATTGGTTTGATAATTCTTTGTTGCATTATATTAAGTTTTGATATGTTTTTTTGTGCTTCTTCAAAGTTTTCTTTGGCAATTGAGGCTAGTTTGCTTCTGGCAAATTCTAGTTTGTTATTATGCAAAATTTCTGTTGAATTTTCGGTGTTTATGCCGGCTTCTTGCAAAAATTCTAAAGGAATATAAGTTTTGTTTGATAATGCGTCTTCTTTGTTTTTTCGTAGTATTTTTGTTATTTGTAAAGACATACCCAGCTGGTTTGAAAGACTTTCTAACACTTCTTGATCTTTAACGCCTACAATACGGAGTAAAAAGTTATTGGCAGAGCCATATATGCCTTTGCAATAAGTTTCTAATTGTTTGTACGATAAAATTTTATTGGTGCTTAGCATCATAAGACTGTCTATTATTGCCATTAATTGTTCTCTGGGTAATTGAAAACGCAGGCAATTTTTATATATTTGCCGGCCAATTTCCGTGGCTGGTGCTTTGGTGTTATAGATGTTGTTTATTTCATCTTTCCATGCAGTTACAAAATCTTTGTAGTCTGCAGGAGATGCATTATCTATGAGTTTGTTTAAATGATAGAAAAAAGCAAAAAAAGTGTATAAGGCATTTTTTTGAGCATATGGTAAAAAATAAATACTCCAAAAAAAGGCCGGAAAGTTGTGTTTTATCAGTTTTTTTATATGATTCATGATATCTGTTAAAAGTCAATGTTAGTTGATTTGAAATTTTTAGCCCATAAATCAATAGATTGCAAGGCATTTTTTGCCATAATTTCTTTTTTGTCTGCACCTTTAATTTTTTTGCTTATATTTTCATCAGTCGGAAATAGCCCGAAATTTATGTTCATTGGTTGAAAATCCTCAATGTTTTGGTGCTTTGTAACGTGGTCTAAAAGGCTTGCCAAGGCTGTTCCTTGCGGAGGAAGTTCTGCCAAGTTATCCATAGCGCAAAAATATCCGCACAACAGACCCATGGCGGCGCTTTCAACATATCCTTCACAGCCGGAAATTTGGCCGGCAAAACGAATGTGAGGCATACTTTTTAAGCGTAAAAAGTTGTCTAAGAGTACGGGGCTTTGAATAAAGGTGTTTCTGTGAATGCCTCCAAATCTGGCAAATTTTGCATTTTTTAATGCCGGAATTAAAGAAAATACTTCTTTTTGTGCGCCGTAAGTCATTTTTGTTTGAAATCCTACCAGATTTCTTAGGGAATCTTGAAAGTTATCTTGACGAAGTTGAACAACAGCATATGGTCTTTGGCCTGTATGGGGATTGGTTAAACCAACAGGCTTCATGGGTCCAAAAAGAAGGGTTTTTTCTCCTCTTTTTGCTAAAACTTCAATAGGTAAGCATCCTTCAAAGTATTGGGGTTTTTCAAATTCATGAAATTCTTTGGTTGGAGCGTCAAGTAGCGCTTGTCTGAAAAGATAAAATTCTTCTTCTGTTAATGGACAGTTTATATAATCTTTAGAATCTCCTTTATCATATCTTGATTGATACCAAGCATTGGAAAAGTCTACAGAATCGGTATATACAACAGGAGCAATGGCATCGTAGAAATGCAAAGAATCGGTAGATGTTTTTTTAATAATATCTTCTGCTAAAGCTTGAGATGTTAAAGGTCCTGTGGCTATTATGGTGGGACCAAACTCAATGGGCGGAAGAGAGGTAATTTCTTGGCTGATAAAGGTAATGTTGGGGTGTTTGCTTAAAATATCTGTAATGGTTTGAGCAAAAGCTTCTCTATCAACGGCTAAAGCTCCGCCGGCAGGTATTTTTGTTTTGTCAGCTACTTGCATTATCAATGAACCGCAACGGCGCATTTCTTCATGTAAAAGCCCAACTGCATTGTGGAGCATGTCATCAGACCTGAAAGAATTGGAACAAACAAGCTCTGCAAAGTTGTTTGATGTATGTGCGGGAGAGTGTTTGTGAGGTTTCATGTCATAAAGATTTACTTTTATTCCTCTGTTGGCAATCTGCCATGCTGCTTCAGAGCCGGCAAGTCCTGCTCCAATTATGTTTATAGTGCTAATTGTCATCTTAATAACCTGCTTAATGTGTTTGATAAATAATCTATTGTTTGTATAGTATAAACAGTTATTTTTGTAAATAGGAATATAGCGAGTCTTTTTTATGAAAACTTTTTTAAAAATAACATGTTTGCTATGCTGTTTTGTGATGATATGTTCTCAGACAGATGTTTTTGCACAAGTATCTGAAGAATCTGTAAAAGCAGAAGAAAATCAACTTTTTGCAGATTTTGAAACTGATGATAGCTTAGATGCTTTTAGTGAAGAAAATAATTTACAAGATGGCAAAAACAATATTTCAGACAATGAATTTAAGCTTTCTGAAAATATGGAAGAAATAGAAGAAAAAAAAGTAAAAAATAACACCTGGCTTTCTGCTTTGTCAAAGGTCACGGAACAAAAAGAAGATATAACCGAAAAACTTCTAAAGCAAGATGAAGAAGTGCCAACGGCTAAACAAAAATCTAATGCAGCAGTGTTTGATGTGGCGGGTGTGATGTTGAGAATGACACCAATACAAGTAAATGCGGCTATGGAAAAAAGAGGCTTTATGTTGGTTTCTGAAGATTTTGAAATTCCCAATTTTATTAAATGGAGAAATGAAGAAAAATGCAGAAATTCGGGAATTGTTGGATATGAAAGAACAAATGTATGTGTGGTGGAAATGGCAAGAAAAGAAAAACACCAGTATTTACAAAAGGCAAAATATGCCAAATATGATGCTTCTGAAGAACTTGAGGTTACTTATACAAGCAATTTTACAGGAAATAAGGCATATAAGGTTTTTTATAAAACAATGGCGACTAATGTGACCGGAAATAGTGAAAAATCAAGATATTTGAGAGCGATAAAATTTGAAGAATTTTGGAAAAGTATTAACCGCAAATATGGACGTCCAGATGATGAAGAGCAAATAAAATGGGGATTGGGCGGACAAAGTCCATATCTGCAGGCAGCAAGAACTGGCGGAATACTGTTGTTGGAAGACCCTTCTTTGTTGGAATTGGATTATACAAGAATGAGCAGAGAGGATAGGTCAATTGCAAATACCACAACATATAGTTTTTAGGACAAGATAAATGATAAATATAACAGAGGCTTTAACAACAAAATTGGTGCATGAT
Organism: Alphaproteobacteria bacterium; assembly: GCA_045590955.1. Lineage (GTDB taxonomy): Bacteria > Pseudomonadota > Alphaproteobacteria > RF32 > CAG-239 > JAZNSB01. Next base: position 12,025 of record JAZNSB010000037.1, read on the forward strand.
ACAATAGGTAATGTGGGGGCGTTATCAAATGCTTTGGAACTTATTGATGAAGATGAAAACCAAATTGACGAAGCGGTTAAGGGTATCTTGACGGCAAGTACAACCGCTCTAAAAAATAGGTTAAAGTTCTTTAGAATGACTTTTGGAATAAATAATAAAGAAAATTTTGCAGACGCAAATGTGATAAAAGAAACTTGCCAGGAATATATTAAAACAGTGGAAATAAAACAATATCCTATAAATGTGGATTTTAACATTGTTGATGCGTCTTTATTTAAGCCTTTATGTTGCTCCTTGATGATGTTGGCAGATGTAGCTTATAAGGGAGCTAATGTTAAAGTATGTATGGATAAAGAAAAATTGGATATAAAACTTGAAGCAGAAGTGTTATCTGCAGAAAAATTGCAAATATTGGATGAGATATTTAATAAAGAAAATGATGTTGTTAATGCTCAAACAGCTGTGCCAATGTTCTTAAAAAGTTGGCTGAAACAACAAAATGTGCAAATGAGATTTAACGTAATAGATAAACAGATAAACATGTGTTTTTATAGGAATGTATAAATGAAAAAGTGCTTGGTTGTTGATGATACAAAAATAATCAGAAAAATAATTGCTAAAATTATGTCTAATTTGGGATTTGATGTAACAGAAGCAGAAGATGGTGAAGATGCTTTGGAAACTTTCTTTTTAAGTCCGGTAGATATTATTATCATGGATTTTGATATGCCGGTTGTTTCCGGAGTAGATGTGCTGTATAAAATAAGAACAACAAAAGCTATAAAACAACCGAAAATTATTATTATCTCTTCCGTATATGATGAAGAAAACATTAGTCAGGCAATGGCCGGTGGTGCCGATGACTTTATTATCAGACCTTTGGATAGTGATATTATTGCAACCAAATTAAAGCTTTTGGGAATGGAAAATGAATAAAAAAGAATTTGATTTTTTAGTGAAATTGTTAAAAGAAAAGTCCGGTTGGGATATGGATGAACGCCATTATTTTATTTTGGACAGAAAAATTACCTCTTTTGTTAGGGAAAAAGGATATTTATCTACCGCAGAGCTTATTCAAGATATTAAGGTGGGACATAAAGTTTTAATTGCCCAAATTTTGGAGGCTTTGGCAAATTCAGAAACTTTCTTTAATCGTGATTGCGATATATTTTATGAATTTGAACATAAAATTTTGCCAATGTTAAGAGAAACAAACAGGGCTTCAAAATCAATAAGAGTGCTTTCTTTGGGGTGTTCCAGCGGACAAGAAGCATATAGTGTGGCAATGGCAATTAAAAGACAATTTCCGGATATTAATAATTGGGATATTAATATAATTGCATTAGATTTTATTACCAATGCAATAAGAAAAGCTCAAAGAGGAGAATATAATACTTTTGAAATACAGACCGGCTTAAATATAAAAGATATTCGCGAAAATTTTAATTATGATGGCGAAAATTGGATTGTAAAAGATGATATTAAAAAAATGGTGGAATTTAGAAAACATAATATATTGGAAAAATTTGTTACCGTAAAAAGCTTTGACGTTGTTTTTTGCAGAAATGTGCTCAAGTATTTTTTGCCTCAATTCCAAAAAGATATTTTAGAAAATGTAATTAAAGTTCAGGCCGATGGCGGTTTGTTCTATTTGGGTAAAAATGAACCAGCGGCTTATGTGGAAGAATTTTATAATAAAATAGACGGTTTTGATTGTTTGTATAGGTTAAAAGGAGAGCAGACTTCTGATCAATTAATTGAAGATGTTTTAACCATGCAAACAAAAGTAATGCCAAAGTTTGTAAAGCCAATGGATGTTAAGGAACAGCATAAACTTATTGCCTCTATATTAAAGAAATAGGCTTATTGCATTAATTCTTCTTCTGTAAATTCTTGGCTCTGTTGAGCATCTGGATCATATTCTATGCCAAGTTTTGCAAGAATATCGTCGTTTATTTCTTCTCTTTGCGCCACAATCCAATCCGGAACGTTTGGTGCCGGAGGCAGTTTGGTCATTGCAAGCATTTTAGAATCCATATAATAACGAGGAGCATCTGCCATAATTGGTCTGTCAATAAATGTTTGCATTAATACAACCTGATGAAATTGGTCTAAGCTGAGTAATTGTGTGGTTGAAATGGCCGGCATTGCTTGTAATTGGTAGCTCACATTTTTTGCAAAAGGGTTTTGACCTTTTTGAACACCACCAAGACCCCCCTCTGTTTTTGAATAAGATGTAACCTGAACAGTTTTATTACCAATCATTTTAGAAAATCTTTGTGCGGTTACTTCGTTGTTTTGAGATAAAATAACTTTGCAGGCGGTTGTTGAAATAACTGTTTCAAGTTCATCTTTTCCATATTTACCGGAAATTTGTCCCAAATCTTGTCCAATAAGCAGATAAGAAACTTTTTGACCACGACCAACTGCAGGTCCGTCTATTACTGCTTTTAATTTTGGCATGGTTGGAAACTCGTCAAGCACAAAAATACAAGAGCAGGGTCCCATTTTACCATCTGTTTGGTTAACATCGTTGGGTTTGTTAGCAATAAGGTATGAGCTCATGAGTTCAATAAAAATTCCAGATATCATACCCAAAGCTCTGGCATCTACCTGGTTAATGGATAAATATACCGAAATTGGTTTCCATTGGCCCGTTACGGGGTCTTTCATTCCTCGCAAATCTTTAAACTGAATGTCAGAAAAACTGGTTCTGGCGACAACGGCAGAGTTTTTGAACACACCAATTCCGGCAAATGCTGTAGATATTACTGAACCTCTTTCTTTGTCGGGCATGCTGGAAAGTGTTGAAAGTTCGGTAATTGCTCTTTGGGAGTAGCCAAATTTTTTGGCTTCGGCAATGGCTTCGTCAAGCAAATCTCTCATTTGATCGGCAAAAGCTGCAGATTGGTCTCCTTCAGCTTCTCTTCTTTTTTTCTCTTCTGCCTGTTTAATTTGGGCTTCTGTAAGCCACTCTAAAATCATGGCAATACAAGGCTCATGGCCAATCCAGCGTTCCGGTAAAAGAGACCAAGTGCCGATTGGAACATAGTTATCTATGGTCAGATTAGAATTTCTAAGTTCTGATATAGCAATTTTTGCTTTTGGATCTGCCATATCCTGATAATAATCTTCTAAAAGTTTTTTATCTTCTTCATCAAGTTTATTTTCATATACTCTGCCGATAAAATAGTCGTTTGCTCTGGCTCTTTCGCATTTTGAAGCAATAAATTGTATGAAACCTGTAAGTGCGGCTCTACCTGTCAAAGACCAGTGGGCATCTGCATTGCCTTTTGGGTCTTCTACCAAAATTTTGCACATGGAGTCAACATACATATCTCTTGCAGGGCCGGGGGCAGGTAATGCTGATGGAGACATCGGATTCCAACTGGGATAGTATATGCCCTTTTCAGGTTCATCTTCAGCTCCCCAGTTGATGATGAAAACAGGTCCTTCTTTGGCTCTGGCACCAGAGGTGTTATAACACAGTTCCGGTTTTGGGTCATTAATTACAAGGCTTAAGCCTTTTGAGTGTAAAATGGTTGGAATCACAACACCGGCTGTTTTACCGGTTCCCGGAGGAGCACAACAAAGTGTGGAAAGTGTTTCCGGAAGTTTTAAATATCTACCGTGAAATTTTCCGACAACCTGACAAAAACCATCAAATAATTTCATTTTCTTAATGTCGGATTCGTTGGCAATTCTTGCAGAACCGTGAACGTTTGATATGAAACGATATGGGTTGGACAGCAAACCAACAATGAGGGTCATGGGACCCACAATTAATGGTAGGGCAGGAACCCACAGCCCAAAAGAAAACTCACCGTTATAACGGGCAACTTGTTTAATCCACACATAATATCTTGAAAAAAGATATCCAGGGTTGTCTATGACCATGCCAAGATATTTACCAACATTTGATAATGCGGCTTTTGATATGCCTGAGCCAATTAAATATCCGAGCGGAATGCTGATTATGGCCAAAATAACAGTAAGAGCAACAGATATTAAAATGGTAATTGTTACCCATTTTACCGCATTATTATATTCTTTCCATTCTTCGCCGGTTTTATCCATTGCCATTGATTATCCCCTGATTATTTTTTTGAGTTTTTCAAGTGTATCTTTATCTATAGGCCCTTCGGCTTCTTCCAAAGCTTTGTTAAACAGCTTCAGATCTTTAGGCATTCCACGGTCTATTCTGGTGGCTTTTATACCTAGGTTGTCCCATATTTCAAACATATCTTCGGCATTGATAATGTTGCCGAGTTGGTTGACATAATAAGGAATGATTTCAAAATGAAGTCCTGCATTATTAAGTTTTTCTTGCAATGCTTGTTTTGCAGCTTGAAGTTTGAAAATAGGAGATATTCTGTGAGAGCTTTCTGAGAACCACAACGGATCTTCATCATTAAAGCGCTCTTCATCTGCAAGCCAATCTCCTTGTTCTCTGTCTATAATGCACAAACATATCTGGTTTTTTGAAATACCCAAGAAGTCAAATATAGTTTTTTTGATGCTTATTCCGGTTAATACGTAATATCCTTTTTGTTTTATTATCTCTAAGATAGAGTTTGTAGGATTAGATTTTGTTGCATTGTTTGATTTTTGGTTGTTGTTTTCTTTTTTGTTTGTGTCTTTGTTTTTTGGTTTTTTGTTTTTATTTTCTTTTGCTGATTGAACTTTAGCCGGAGTTATTTTTTCCTGTGCAGTTTCTTCTTCAAAAGAAAAATCAAAGTCAAAATCTTGATTGTCTTCGTCGTCAAATTTGAACAAAGCGTGGTCAAATTCTTTGGGTTCTGAAAAAGAACTTGTTGGTGTGGGTATGCTAATTGGGGTAACCGGTTGTTGTGGTGTGCGGTTTTTTTCATTTTTTGGCTGAGGTTGTTGAGAAACAGCAGAAGGCTGGCTTGTTCTTATGCCTTTTGGTCTTACCTCTTTATAAGACTGTTTTTTGTGAACAACGTTTACAGCCTTTTTGTTTAAAATGATTGCCGGATGAGCAAAGATATTTTTTATCTTTAAAACGGGTGTTAAGATAAAGGTTTTAAAAATATAGCCGTAATGTATCAAACTTAGGGCAGACCAGCCGGTAAGCCACAAAGGAATAAATGATATAATGATTAATACAAAGGCCCATTCTTTGGCGTCTTGAATTACCCAGCCAGTTTTCCACAAATCCCATGCGTATTGCCAATGGTTGGATCTAAATATGTCAAAATGCCAGTTTTCAAGCATTAAAACCCTAACGCCTTCTACAAAAAAGATGCTCCACAGAAGGCCGACTAATACTATTTTTATTAAAATCATTAAGGGTTTCAACGTTTTCTCCACTTGTTAACCTTTACTATACTATATAAGTTTTTGGTTAACAATACATTTATTTTGTTTTACTTATTTTTTTCAGAAAAGCATTTCTGAGTTTATTTGCAGAATGAGTTTCTATTTGTTCGTTTTTTACTTTTGTTAGCATGGCTTCTTCTTGAGAAACATTCTGAATTCCAATGTTTTTGATTACAATTCTTTCTTCTTCTGTGTTTGTTTCTTCTTTGTTAAAATACCGAAATAACTTAAAGATTGTTTCAATGTATTTTATTTTGTAAAGCAAAATGCATAAGACAATCCAAATGGGGATGGCAAAAATTATGCTAAACAGTAAAGAAAGTTCTTTGGGGTTTTTAAATGTTCCACCGGCATTCCAAAAGTTGGAAAGTTTTTGCCAAGAAGAATAAGAAAAAATGTCAAAATTCCAAAACAGCAAAAACAAATAATCCAGCAAGTTTGCATAAACCCAAAGGCTTATGCAAAAGACCAGAACAAGTTTAATGATTTTTACAATTCTTGTCAGTATTTTTTTCATCTTTTATCTGCTTATCTTCTTGCGTTATCTTCGGCCGGTCTGAAGTCCATGTTTTTGACTGGATTAAGGTCCTTTACAACAGGAATATAGTTAAGAAGTCTATTTCCACTTCTAGTTTGACCTTTTTGCATTTTCTCTACGCATTTGCGAAGATTAGGACGTTCTCTCAAAAATTTAGCAAAATTTTCGCGTCTCTTTTCATTTAGATCCAACCTTACAGCCAGTGTGTCTGCGTCTTGTTCAAGGCTATGAAGCTTTTCTTTTTTGCCGTTTTCCATGATTTCATCAAGATATTCCAATGCTGTGTTGGCAATCGGTTGTGCTTTTTTGGGGCTCCTCTCCTTAGTTTTCTTTTTGTCAGCATCTGCTTTAATATTTTGGTTATGGGCATCTTTGGTGTATTTCATTATCTCTAAAAGAGCAGCACAGTAGGCTTCATCCGGTTTTGTGCCAGGTCGTTCTTGCATTATTTGATGTGCGCTGACAACAAGAGCTTCTTCAAAGTATTGCTCGGCTGTTTCTTTCCAGTTTCTCTTTTCTGTTTCGCCGGGGCCAATGCCATGTTGAATCCAAAAATCGGCAGTTTTTAAATCCGGATATGTTTCAACGAAGCTATCTTTTACAGCTTTAACAGAGAGTGAATAAGTGGCCATGTATTCAGAGAATGCCCTTATTGTTTGAGGGTCAGTAATGCCCAGTTTTTCCCATCTGTCACTGTTTATTATTTCATTAATTGTGTCAACAGTGGCTCCGCTGGTTGGAGCAATTGTTTTTAATTGATTGTGTAAGTTTTTACTTCCTTCATATACTCTGTTTGATGCTTCACCCGCATTTGTTTTTGTTGTTCTTGAAGCTGGTTTGTAATCTTTTAAAATTTGGCAACCATCCTCTAAGAGTCTAAAGGTTTTTTGCAGGGCTTTAATTTGTAACTCTACAGACTTGTTTACAACCGTTTCCATGAAAGGCAGAATTACCTCGTCCCACCATACCTTTAAGATGTCGTTTCCTTCTAATTTGATCTTTGATTTAAATTGTTCCTCAGGGGCATGTTTTGGTTTTTCCAAACTTGCTTCTTTTTCATCATTATCATCTGCTTCAGGTGTTTTTTCTTGTTCTTTGCCTCCAGCTTCTGAGACGGTGATTGCGCTTGCCGGTTTATCTACATTTGTATCTGTATTTGCATCTACATTGTCGTCCATAGTTTGGCTGTCGTTAGTAGTAGTAAGTCTTTTTTTAGGAAAATTAAGATGATGCAGTTTTCCGGGTTTGGAAACAGAAGCATAAAGAGATGTTATTTTTTCGTGTTCTTGTTGTGCTTTGTCATAAAGCTCGGGATTGCTTTCTTTAATAAGTCCAATAGCATGTCTCATGGCTGAAGAAGCGTCTTGTGCAAAAACTGCGTTTGCTTTTACCATTTCCTGACAAAGTATTTCTATTTGTTCAATTTTTGCAGCTTTGTCTGTGTGTTGTAAAACACCAGCCAGATCATTATTGGTTATTATCATGGGTTCTGTCACGTTTGCCATGGTTTTCAATTTGTTTATGATTTGCGGATTTTCTTTAACAACAGCCAACTCACCATAACGATGTTTGTCTGTTCCTTTTCCTTTTTCTCTCATTGCAATAATGGCAGTAATGGTTTGTTGTGTTTTTTTCTTATCTGTTTCAGATACATATGTCCCGACAAGGTCTAATAACTGCTCTGTTGTTTGAGCATCAATTTTTTGGGTTGCAAAATCTTTGGCAATTGTTTCAACTAAGTTGTCGGTAGAAGCAAGTCTGTCATTTATCATTCTTTGCAGACCTTCTGACATATTGGGATTGGTTTTGATGAGTTCTTTAACTGTTGTTAATGCCTTTGTTATTGGTTCATAATCAACAATATCATCTTTAGGATGTCTTGGCCAAAGAGCGGCAATGACTTTTGGATCAGATACAATTTGCGGTCTTTTTGCTAAAATCTTTTTGGCGTCTTCTATGTTGCCGTTGCAAAGACAATGTGCAAAAGTTTCCGGATTTGTGTCAAGAATTTGCTGACGAGGAGTGGTGTTCGTCACATCTTCGTTTACAACAATATCTTCTTCATCTTGGTTTTCTGTCATTTTTCTTACTCCAAATGCATTATATGTGCTCATTATACACTTTTTTTGCTTTTTTGTCTATATTTTTATATCCTGATTTTCATCTTTTTTATGAAATTTGCTATTTTTTTGTTCCATATAATACCATCTTCCGGTGTGATTTTGATTAATCCAAATAATTTAGGCGGAATTTTGTCTATTAAAATGGGAGAAAATACTGCAGGATTGGTGCATAGTGTTTGGTGCGCACCAATGGGGTCTTTCATGGCAATTTTGGCATAATTGTTAATCAATTTTTCTGCATTTATTGGAAATTTTTGCTTTTCAATCATTTTTATATATTGGGCAATTTTTTCTTTTCTTTTGAAATAATCGCTGACAATTTGTTGCTCAATATATTTTTGTTTGGCTATCAAACGTCTTTTTTCATATGCAAGTTCGCAAGCTTCTAACTCTATTAATGTTTCTACATAAGAAATTATCATAGATTGCAGATTAACGTCGGTTAGTCTTTCGGCCAGATTTAACAGCTCTTCATCTGAAGAATTTAGCGGAACTTTGTCTATTTCTTGCGGGAATGCTTGTATGGCAATGTCCCAACCGGTAAGGGTATCTGTTAGTAAAATTTCTGATAGAAACGGTTTGAAACGAGGAAGCAGTTGTGAAACCTGCAATTTGAATTTGTCAAAACCTTCTTTTGATGGTTGTATGTCATTGCAACTGTTAACAAAGTTTTTATATGCAGACCACAATGCACGTTCTTCTTCTGCAAGCTGTTGTTCTTGAGCATATTCTTCTTCATTATATGAAGCTGAGATAATGTTCTCTTTTGTTTCGGCTGTATCTTTTTGTGGGGTTTGTTCTTGCTGAACATAATTTTTTTCTTGTGGTTTTTCTTCTTTTGCCGGTTCAGCTACTGTTTCTTCTGTTGAAACGGAGCTTAATTCATTTTGAATAAATTGGTCTAAAAGAGAGTTGAATTTGTCGTCGTCATATTGATTTTCTTCTTTTGACATGTTTGCCCTTTAATAAAGATTGATCTGCGTATGAATACTCTGTGTTTTTATATTATATATAATTATTTTATTATTGGTTAATATATATATAAAATTGTTGCTACCGCTAACCGATTTTATTTGGGTATTTGCATCAAGATTAAGGTTAACGGTTTGTGTTTGTGGAATTTTGTTTATTTTGTGGTAAAAAATCCCCAAAAAGCTGATAACTCCGAAGATAAGTAAAAACGTTAAAACAAGAACGGTTGTTTTGATAAATTTTAAGCTGTTCATATTTTCCTTGCACAAATGTTGAAGTTAATTTATTTTAGCAATGAATTTTATTGAAAGCAATGCGATAATGACCGAAGCTAACACTTTTTTTATTCCGCCGGCAGAACAATCTGCTCAAAGATTGGATAAGTTTTTGGCGGAAAAATTGCCTCAACTGTCAAGGGCCGGGGTTCAAAGACTGATTGAATCCGGTTTTGTCAGCTGTGAAGAAGAAATTGTGCTGGAAAAAGATTATAAGGTAAAAGTCGGAGATGCTTTTGTGGTGGTGATTCCGCCAGCTCAAGAAGCAGACCCAAAGCCTCAAGATATTCCAATAGATGTGGTATATGAAGATGATGATATTGTGGTGGTAAATAAACCTGCCGGTATGACAGTGCACCCGGCTCCGGGAGCTTGGGATAATACATTGGTCAATGCATTGTTGTTTCATTGTAAAGATAATTTGTCAGGCGTTGGCGGGGTAAAACGACCGGGAATTGTGCATAGAATTGATAAAGAAACAAGCGGTTTGTTGGTGGTGGCAAAAAATGATGTGGCTCACAGAGCTTTGTCTGAACAATTTTTTGAACATTCTATAGAAAGAACATATTATGCCGTGGTTTACGGAAGTCCAAACCCTTTAAGCGGAAAAATAGAAACGTTTATTGCAAGGTCTAAATTTGACAGAAAGAAAATGGCAATAACACAAAATAGCGGAAAATTGGCTATTACAAATTATAAAACAGTAAAAACATTTAAAAATTGTGCATCTTTGGTGCAGTGCAATTTGCAAACGGGCAGAACGCATCAAATTAGGGTTCATATGAGCTCTTTGGGAAATTCTTTAATTGGTGACAAGGTTTACGGAAAAGCAAAAAAACACCTGTTTGCAGGTTGTTCCGAACAAGTGTGTGAAACTGTGTATAACTTTGACAGGCAAGCCCTGCATGCAGCTTCATTGGGATTTGTGCATCCTCGCTCAAAAGAGCAGATTTCTTTTGTTTGCGATATGCCTGATGATATGAAAAATTTAATAAAATCTCTGGAAATATTATAACTAAAGTTGTTGATAACTCTGTGGATAAAATACACACATTAGGTATGTTGCTTTTTGATTTTTTATCAATAAAGTGATATGGTGTTATTATTTTAGGAGTAAGAAAATGGTTAAGACTGTGCTTTCAGGACTTGACTTTTCGCCAGAAATTAACTTAACGAGATATTTGCAAAATATAAAAAAATTTCCAATCTTAACTCAGGAAGAAGAATATAAACTGGCGGTTGACTACACTAAAACTAAAGACGAAGCGTTATCTTATAAATTAATCACATCACATCTTAGATTGGTGGTGAAAGTAGTGGCAAAATATAAAGGATATGGTTTGCCCGTAAGTGAAATGATTTGTGAAGGAAATTTGGGGCTGCTATGTGCCGTGGATAAGTTTGATCCGCAAAAGGGATTTAGATTTTCTACATATGCTTTGTGGTGGATAAAGGCTTCAGTGCAAAAGTATATATTAAATTCATGGTCTTTGGTAAAAATAGGAACAACGGCTGCTCAGAAAAAACTTTTTTTTAATTTAAGAAAAATTAAAAATCAGCTCAATCTGGTTGATGACAGACAAATGAGCAATGATGTAATTAAAAAAATTGCAAATAATTTGGACGTGAGTAAACAAGATGTAACAGAAATGAATATGAGAATGAAATCTCATGACGGGTCTTTGAATATAAGTGTAGATAATGATGCAGACAGTGGTGCCCAATGGCAAGATTTTATTGTTGATAACAGGCCAAACCAAGAAGATGTATATGCTTATGCTGAAACTTATGCATATAGAAAAAAGATGTTTGCCAAAGCAGTAAATTGTTTGAATAAAAGAGAAAAAGACATTTTATTTAAGCGTCGTTTGACTGAAAAAGCTGTAACTCTTGATGACCTTAGCAAAACGTACAATATATCTAAAGAAAGAGTTAGACAAATAGAGTTAAATTGCATAAAGAAAATCAGAAAAAATATACCGATGATTTAAGATTTTTTATCTGTTTTTTTAGTTGTAACGGCAAACATTTTTGGCTCCAAAGCTTTAATGGATGCAACTGTTTGTTTGAATTTGGTCATTTCATTTGCTTTTAGCTGTTCTCCGGTAGAAGCTTTGATGATAAGCGGATTAACACGCTTTCTGCCCTTGATTACTTCATAGTGAAGGTGTGGGCCTGTAGATCTACCCGTGGAGCCGACATAGGCAATGATTTGACCTTGTTTTACTCTACTACCAACAGTAATTCCTTTGGCAAATGACTTCATGTGTCCATAAGCTGTGGCATATTCGGAATTGTGTCTTATTTTAATGTATTTGCCATATCCTCCATTCCATTTTGCGGCTATAACAACTCCATCTCCGGCGGCAAAAATTGGTGTGCCTGAAGGTGCAGCATAGTCAATTCCCCAGTGGATTCTAATATCTTTGTGGATAGGGTGTCTGCGTTTGCCAAACGGTGATGAAATGCGGGCCTTAGAGAATGCCAAAGGCTTTTTGCTTAATGTTTTTTTCATCGGCAAGCCTTTTTCGTCGTAATAGTCAACAGCACCTTTAGAATTTTTGAAACGATATAAGGCTATTTTGTCTTTGCGCAAAGTTAATGATGCATATAAAATGTTACCGTTTTTAACGGTTTGTCCGTTTGGAGCAATGTGTTTTTCATATATAATTTCAAATTTGTCGCCTTGGCGCAAATCTTTTCTGAAATCAACGGAAAATGAAAAAATGTTTATGAAGTCGGCAATAACCGATGAAGGAACAGAATGAAAAGACATGGCCGCAGATAAATTGCCGTTTATTACACCGCTTGCCGAGTTGTTGGTAACGGTAAAGGTGTCTTTTGCCGTGTTAACAGTGTAGGTGCCTTCTGCGTTCTTTTCCAGAATGTGGTGAACACCAATGCTTTCGTCAATGATTATTTTATCTACCGAAACCAAATCTTGAGTTTGTCTGTCTATGGTAGAAAAAATGGAAATGCTTTGGCCGATTTTAAGATTTTTCGGATCATAAATTTTTTTGAACTTAAGATAAAACTCATTGGCAGAAGAATATGGAATGCCGTTTTGGGTTAAAAGGTTGATAAAAGTATCTCCTTTGCCTATTTTAAGTTCCGTTTGAGTCTTTTTTTCCGGATTGCTGACCAAATCTACCAAATGCTTTATGCTTTCTATGGAATTTATGCCCAAAGACTGATTTAGGTCCATGCTGCTTTCAAGTTGGTTACCGATAAAAGAAAAATCAATGTCATTATATGCAGAAACAGAAGCATTTACTCTGGAATTTATAACGGAAAATACAAAAGCACCGCCGATTGCCACCAGATAAGCCAGTGAAATTGCGGTTTTTTTGTATTGAAACTCTGTTTCCAGAGTGAAGTATTTTTTTAATTGATTCATCTATTCCTCTATAAAAGACAGGGGGAATACTATGCTAAAAAATGACTGAATACAATAATAAAATAAGAGTTATTAAAAAAAATATAACAAATATAAAAAAAGTGCTTGCAAAAATAAAAACTGTTGTTTATAAGATAGCTTACCAACACAAAGTTGGGGGTGTAGCTCAGCTGGTTAGAGCGCCTGCCTGTCACGCAGGAGGACGCGGGTTCGAGCCCCGTCACTCCCGCCATTAAAAAAACCGCCTGTAATGGTGGTTTTTTTTGTTTTTAATGCGTTGGAGTTGTTCGCGCAAGTAGAAAGCTATGAGCTTTCGTAGCGGCGCAACCCCGTCATTCTCGCTATTAAAAAAGCCTCCATTGTGGAGTTTTTTTAAATTCGCCTTTATTCAAAGCTAATTATTTTGACAAATTGGAGCAGAAAGACATATTAAGCTTGTTGATGTCAATAAAACAAAAGATAATCAGAGATCATACTTGACTATTCGACAAAAATTGCTACAATTAAAATCCAGAACATATAATTAGAAGGTAATTATGGAAAGAAAAGAGATTATCACTAAGGTGATGGAAGGAGATTGTGTTAAAGCAAATGCTTTTTTTGAAGAAAATGGAGTAAGGCGTGTTTTAACAGGATGGGTCATCGACAATAAATATTTTGTAGATGATAAGACGGAAGAAATTTATGAAACTTCAAAGTTTGATTTAATAAATAACACTGAAGATTTCGAAGATTAAAAAGGAGGTTACGCATTAGTGTGTAACCTTCTTTTTAAATTTCTGAATTTTCATGCAATTTTAAATGGTGATAATAAATCTCCATAATGTCTTTATGCCTTTTATATGACTTAATCACAAATTCTGAAATGGGTTATGCTTTCTTCCGTCATTATATACATGCGCCTGTAATGGCGGTTTTTTTTGTTTTAAAATCTGTTTTAAAACTTGAAAACAGTTATAAGTTTGATAAATATCTTCTAATACTTAATGAAAACGGAGATAAAAATGCAAAACATTACAAAATCTGACGATATTTTTTATGTGGGAACAGATGATAAAACAATAGATTTATTTGAGGGACAATATGTAGTGCCAAACGGAATTTCATATAATTCTTATGTGATTATGGATGAAAAAATTGCCGTGATGGATACTGTGGATGAAAGAAAAACAAATGAGTGGTTTGAAAATTTGGAAAATGTTCTAAATGGTAAACAGCCGGATTATTTGGTGGTGTTGCATATGGAACCTGACCATGCCGCAAATATAGAAAAATTTATGAATAAGTATCCAACGGCAAAGTTGGTGGCAAACCAAAAAACTTTTAATATGATTCCACAGTTTTTTGAAAACTTAAATTTGGAAAATCGTAAGGTGGTTGTTTCTGAAGGCGAAAAACTTGATTTGGGTAAGCACTGCTTAACTTTTGTTATGGCCCCAATGGTGCATTGGCCGGAAGTGATGTTTGCTTATGATGAAAAAGAAAAAGCTTTGTTTTCTGCAGATGCTTTCGGCAAATTCGGGGCTTTGGATGTGCAAGAAGACTGGGATTGTGAAGCCAGAAGATATTATATTAACATTGTGGGCAAATATGGAGCTCAAGTTCAGGCAGTGCTTAAAAAAGCCGCAAATTTGCAAATTGATAAAATTTTTCCTTTGCATGGTCCTATGTTGACAGAAAATTTGGGACACTACATCAACAAATATGACGTTTGGAGTAGTTACAGACCGGAAGAAAAAGGGGTGTTTATTGCATATACGTCAATTTACGGAAATACAAAAAAAACAGCAGAGAAATTGTATGAAATCTTAAAGCAAAAAACAGCAGATAAAATTGCAATTGCAGATTTGGCCAGAGATGATATGGCAGAGTGTGTGGAAGATGCTTTCAGATATGACAGGTTGGTTTTGGCTTCACCTACATATGACGGTGGAATGTTCCCTTATATGGAAACTTTTTTAAACCATCTTAAGTCTAAAAATTTTCAGAACAGAACGGTCGGATTGATTGAGAATGGTTCTTGGGCTCCAATGGCTGCCAAGAAAATGAGAGAAGAACTTGAAAAATGTAAAAACATAACATTTTTGGAAAATACGGTGACCATAAAATCTGCGTTGAAAAATGCTGATGAAAAAGTTTTGGAAAAAATGGCAGATGAGCTGACAAATATATAAAACATTATAATCATCAACTTTTGAAAAGCATAATTTTTACAGATTATGCTTTTTTATTTGGTAAAATTTTGGCAGGGATTCCTACTGCTGTTGCATTGTCGGGAATGTCTGTTAAAACAACAGAATTTGCTCTAATGGTAACGTTATTTCCAATTTTAATCGGTCCGCAAATGACAGCGCCGGCATAAATTGTTACGTTGTTACCTATGGTTGGGTAGTTTTCTTTGATGTTGTCTGTGTTTACGTTTGCATTTTTTGACCCAATGGTAACATTTTGGTATATCCTGCAATTGTTTCCAATGGTTGCATGTCTTGATATTACAATGCCTAATAAATGTGGAAATTTAGTGCCTTGTAATAATAGTTTTTCATAATTAAAAATGTCACAAGAAACAGGGCTATTGTTTTCTTTTTCTTTTTTCTTATAAGTAAAAATTTTTATACCAAGAAAATAGATGCTCCTTGTTGTTTGGCTTGTTTTTATTTTTTGTATGATTTTCATGATAATTTTCCAAAATAGGGTTAAAATTCACATTTATTTGATGTAATTTAAATTATCTGAAAGATTTATAAAATGCAACAGAGAAAGATGAGGGGATTTTAATTATAGAATTTAAAACATAAAAGACACCCTATGTTTTGGGTGTCTTTTTGGTTGCTGTTGGCATGTTGTTTAGTTAATATGCCAACGTCTACGGTACCATGCTTCTGCGACGATGGATACAATAGATGCAGCTGCTGCTATCATTAGGAATACAATGATTCCTTTGAAATTCAAAAATCCTGAAACAACAGCCAATATTACGAATAAAATCGCAATAATAGCGGAAACAAATCCCGTTTTCGTTCTCATAATTTCTTTTTATTTTAGAATAATATCTAGGTTTATCTTTTACAATATATCATAAAATATGATGAAAAGCAAGATGATTTTCAAAAAAACTCTTGGCACCAACAAAGGTAACAAGAGTTTAAAAGACAGAGTTTTACGGCAATATCAGTTGGCTGAGAAAACTTGGTTTAAATCCAAAAACAAAATAAACATCTGTTATGTTTTCTCCCCAATCTACTATAGTTTTTCCGTTGCTATAAGAATAATATCCGTCAATACGTCCGTGCCAATCATCACAAGTGCTGCATGTCCAACAATTTTTGATGCAAAAATTGCAGGATGCTCCCAAGTAGTTTAGCTTGTCAATTTGTTTGTCTTCTAACAATCCTATTTCAACATCAGGATTTAAGGTTTGAAGTTGTTTTAAAAAATTGTAAGCTTCTTGTAAATTGACAGAACGGATTAATGGAAATGCCAAGACAAAATAATGGAGTTCATTACCGCAGGCCAAAAAACGTTCTGCAAAAAAAGTGCGCACGCCTAAATCTATTGCGTAGCGGGTGTTTTGATCTGCATTTTCCGGAAGTTGATTAAAATTTTTATCAACAAATTTAAGTTCTTTCATAAGGTTTGAGAATTATGTGAATAATAACTAATTTATCTACGGTATTTATAGCATGATATTTTTAGGTGTCAATTAACAAAAAACCTCCCCACGTGGGGAGGTTTTTTGTTGGTGAGGGGTATCTTGCAAGGCGCGAGCTATTTTGTCCGTTTTGCCATATTTTTTAAGATGGCAGATTGTATATTTTGTGAAGCAATGGCATTTTGAACAAATTGTTCCGCTTTGGTAAAAGAAAAAGAACCGTCTTGTTTTAGTTTTCCCTCTGCATCAATAAAAATAGAACCTTTTGCGACCTTTTCAATTTTATGAAGTTCAGATGCTACATTTTCAGGCGAAAGCCCACCCGCATAGCCTTGAAACACATCCTC
>JAZNSB010000038.1:0-2571 GCA_045590955.1 Alphaproteobacteria bacterium
TATTTTGCAATTACCATTGCCGAAACATCTTAAAGTAGAGAATTTAATAGATATAATAAATCCGGACAAAGATGTAGACTGTTTTACCAGTAAAAATGTGGCAGATTTATATAGATTTAACAATCCAAAACTGTTTCCTGCAACTCCTGCAGGAATTGTATATATGCTCAAAAAATCAGTGGAAAATCTTGAAGGAAAAAATGTTGTAATTATCGGTCGCTCAAACATTGTGGGCAAGCCTTTATATGCAATGTTGTTGGCAGAGAATTGCTCTGTAACAATAACTCATTCAAAATCAAAAAATATTCAAGATATAACTCAAAAAGCAGATGTTTTGGTAGTGGCTTGCGGATGCCCTAAATTGGTTGATGAAAAGTGGGTAAAAGCGGGTGCGGTGGTTATTGATGTGGGGATTAACAGATGCGATGGATCATTGTGCGGAGATGTTGATTTTGACCGTGTAAAGCCGCATGTTTCATATATTTCTCCGGTTCCAGGAGGAGTGGGTCCGATGACAGTGGCAATGATGTTGGAAAACGTGCTGAAGGCATATTGTTTGCAAAAGGGCATAAAATGCTAAAACAAATAAGTGTTTGGTGGCACAATAAAACAAATAGCTGCTATCAAAAAATTATGAACAATTCACAAAATCAAAAGCTGAATTTGTTTTTGCTTTCTTTTTTTGAAAGCTCTTTTTTCCCAATTCCGCCAGATGTAATGATTGTGCCAATGGTATTGGCAAAACCCAGTGATTTTTTGAAAATACCTTTTGTGGCAACTGTAGGAAGTGTGTTGGGAGGGTGTTTTGCGTATTTTATAGGGATGTTTTTTTTAGATGCAATAGGAACGCCTATTTTGCGTTTTTATGGGTATCTTAATGAATTTAACAGCTTTGCAAGTGTTTTTAATGAATGGGGCTGGTGGATTGTTTTTGGAGCAGGCCTTACACCGTTTCCATATAAAGTAATAACAATTGCCAGTGGTTTTATGGGGTTGAATTTGTGGGTGTTTGTTGTGTCATCCTTTATATCAAGGGGTCTGAGATTTTTTGCAGAAGCGCTTGTTTTAAGAATATTTGGAAAAAAAGTGCAAGCCTTTTTAGAAAAAAATATAGGCTTGCTGTCTTTTGTGTTTTTTATATTGCTTTTAGGAAGCTTTTTATTAGCTGGTTGTTTTTAGTCTTTATGACGGAAAGTAATGCGACCTTTACTTAAATCATAAGGGGTCATTTCAATGTTTACTTTGTCTCCAACCATTACTCTAATTCTAAATTTTCTCATTTTTCCGGCAGTGTGAGCCAAAATTTCATGGCCATTTTCAAGCTTTACTCTAAACATGGCGTTTGGAAGCTTTTCAATAACATTGCCGCTAAATTCTAAAAGTTCTTCTTTATTGCTCATTAAATATATTCCTTTTATTACAACATACAGGAGATATAACCTTTAATTTTAATTTATGCAACTGTTTTTTGTAAATCTTTGACCACCCTGTTTGTCGTTAGCAAAATGTTAACTAAAATTTGCTATGATTTTACTATGGAGGACTGGCTATGAAAAATTTGGAATGTTCTGATATATGTGCTTTAGATGAAAATAATTGCAAAACAGCATTTATTAAAGGATGTTGTGCAGAGGATGGGGTTTTTCGTTGGTATATTTTCTCAGAAGACGGAAAAACAATAGGTGCAACTGAAAATAGAGAAAATGCCTTTGTTGTGGCAAAGCAATACAATTTGACACCGGTAAGCGTGCATTAAAATTTAGGCTAATTCTAAGATTGAAAAGATTTCCATTGCATTTTCGGTGGAACGGATTTTTTTGAGGTTTGTTTCTTCTTTAAGAATACGAGATACTTTTGCCAAAGCGGTTAGATGGTCGGCGCCTCTGTCTTCCGGTGAAAATAGGGCAAAAACAATATCTACGGGTTTGTTGTCTACAGATTGAAAGTCTATTGGAGCAGACAACTTAAATAAAATACCATAAACATGGTCAATTCCGGAAAGTCTGCAGTGGGGGATAGCAATCCTATCCCCAAAACCTGTAGATCCAAGATTTTCTCTTTCAAGCAAGGCATCAAAAATACATCTTTCATCTGCTTTTGTAATGTCAGCAGCTTTTGCTGCAACTTGTTGCAAAAGTTGACGTTTATTGTTTGCTCTTGCTTTGAGCACAATGTTATTTTCAGACATTATTTCTGAAATTTTCATTAGTCTGCTCCGAAAGGATTATTCTTTAGGCTCAACCCAGCCAATGTTGCCGTCTTTACGACGATATACCATGCTGATGTGGTTGTTTGAACTGTTTCTGAACAACAAAGCACATTCATTGGCAAGGTCCATGCACATTACAGCTTCACTAACGGTACAAACAGGAATGTTTGCATCTGTTTCCGCAATGGTAAGAGGTGCATTTTCATCAATTTCAACTTCTTCAAGGCTTTCATCAAATGAAAATACAGCTTGGTTTGCAATTTCTGCTAAAGTTGTTCTGCCTTTGTGGTCATTTAACTTTGTTTTGTGACGACGAAGACGTGTTGCAATGTGAGTGTTGGCGTCATCAAATGCAGAATATG
>JAZNSB010000039.1:0-3657 GCA_045590955.1 Alphaproteobacteria bacterium
AGAAATTTCATCTGGCACTTTTCCATCACAAAAAGAAACGACAAATCCTTCATTCAAATGAAGTGCAACTCTGCTTTCAATTTTTTCTCTCTCTAATTTTGAAAGTAATTCTTTCAACCAATCAAAGCGTGCCGTACCATATCCAGCTTTTCGCGGGGAACATTGTACACCAAATTCTGTATTTGGGTATTTTTTCAGGAACTCTATCGCATCAGTGAGGTCATTTTTTTCATTGATACCAGAACAAACGATTGTCTTTAAAAACATAAATCCTCCTAATTACTTTTAAGAAGATTATATATATACAAAAGGAAAAGTCAATTTTTTCATTTATGCCAAAAACATTCGAAACAGCCAAAAGGCTTGGAAAGTAAAAAAAGCAGGCATTTCTCAGCCTGCTGTTTGTATTGGTGGTGGTTAACTCACGTTTTACGAGGTTGTTTACACAAAAAAAGTGCTTACGTTACATAAGTAATTACGAATACAATTAGTTGAAAATATCTTTATAGCCCCATCAAAATATGCTAGTACAGTATACATTTTATACTATATATCCCCGAGTAATAAGGATACAAACCTTCAGTTTGAGCACGCTCGTTGGCGTGGAAACGGTATTTAATGATAGCTTTGCATTTAGCCCCGATAAATCGGGAACTGTAAGGCATATAATAAAAAAGCCAATAGCATAAAACTATTGGCTGATGAAAGAGCTAGCATTCTTAACGAGCTACAGGTAAAGACAACTTTTTAAGTTCTCTTTTGATGGCACGTCTTTGGAGCAGATGCTGGAAGAAATTTCCCTTCAGGCATTTTGTGTCCTTGAAAAATTTATCCCAATCAAGGTCTTTGAGATGATCTGCAAACCAAACCTTGTGTTTTTCCCACTGTTCCGGACGAGCATAACTTTGGTAAAGTTCTTCAAAGGTGCCAAACTCCTCAGCTGTGCTTTCGGCATAAGCATACAACTTTACAGACTTTTTTTCAATCTCTTTAGGAAGATGATAGCCATAGTTAACAGAACCATTTGGTGAGATGTGCGATACTAGTCCTAAAAGAACTTTAAGTGCATGTGAACGTGTCATCTCACATTTCATGCATGTATCCATGGCTTTACAAACAAAATTGTAGCATCCGTCAGTCATAACATGAGCTTCGTCCCATTTAGACGAGTAATCCCAATATTGTTTTGGCAAAGGTTCAGGCCAAGAAGTGGGTTCGTGTAACACGGCACCACAAGACAAACGTTGCAACGCAATCTCAAATAATACACCAGCAAGGTACTTGTCGGTAATATATATTGAGTATGCATTGTCTGCAATAAAGTTCATAAACATATCGTTTATGCACCAACGAGTTCCTCGAGAACCAGCCATTTTAGGCAAAATAACGTTGTTAACGATATCATGCCAAGACATCTGATTAAGATTACCTACACCTGTTGCTTTTTCAACTTGATTAATTAAATTTTCCATTTTTATGATTTTAAGGTTAAACAATATTTCAAGGTTAACTAAATCATTACAAAGTGCGATATTCTCAAAGTAATGGCAAAACCATAAAACAATGAAAAGTCTTTATAATCCATCTATAATAATTTAGTATAGGTTTTTATTATATCATAAAATTAGGTAGTATACAATATTAAAATTATAATTAGGTTATGGTTATAAATTTGTAAGGAAGACTTAAAACAGCTTCCTTTTTTATATACATGATTTCAACCTATTTCTCAAAGGTAATAAGTTGGTAAAAATAATAAGTTGTTGAAAAACAAAGATAGTTGATATGGTTAGTTCGTGAAAATTACAAAAACAGCTATTTTTGAAAAACGAACATTCGAAACTGCTGAAAGGCTTGGAAAACAAAGAAAAAGCAGACTTTTGACAGCCTGCTGTTTTATTGGTGATCCCAACGAGATTTGTAAATTCCCAATTTTTAATAAATTGGGCCCCTTTCGCTTCGTAAGGCTCGCACTGCAAGTTTTTTGTGCTCGCCAACTAGCAGCTCGAACTCTACGAGTTCAAACTCAAGGTATCAGGCCAACAAAAAAACCTCCCATAAAGGGAGGTTGTTTTATTGGTGATCCCAACGAGATTTGAACTCGTGTTGCAGCCTTGAGAGGGCCGCGTCCTAACCACTAGACGATGGGACCAAAAAGTAGTTGAATAATAACCTCATTTTTTCAACTTGCAAGCTTTTTGTTACAACATGGATAACAATTCTTCTCTACAGAGTTTGAAATTGCTGTTTTCCCATGTGTTTCTTAATCTTTCCAGAGTTTCTCCAATGTTTGTGTCTATGCCGTGGTCTAAAATATCTTTACCTCTGAGCGGAAAAATTGGTACTTCTGTGGAAAGAATGCGCTCAATAATTTCTTTCATGCCGTCAGAACTTTTCTTTTTATAGGCAAGTAAAAGTAAGAGTTTGTTTATGCAAAATTCTTTGCCGTATTTATATATTAAATGCAGACAGCTTTTTTCATCTAAGATATCTTTCATGTCAATGTCTTGACTGGCCCATTGAACAAAAGTTTGGCGGTGCTTTTTGGTCATTTTGAGTCTTAATGCAAGATTTTCCGCAAGTTCTGTGTCCGGCCAATACATTATAAAAAATCTTAAAATTTGCTCGTTTGGAACAGCAAGGTTTATGTCTGAACAAATGTTTATCAGCTTTTCTAAACGATCAATATATTTGGGTTTTGGCAGACAGTATTCCAGTATGTTATTTTCTGCCATAATTTTAAGTGTCTTTACTGCGTTTGGTGTGACCAATATCTTTTTGATTTCTTCTTTTATTCTTTCTATGGCTAAATTTTTGATACCCTCACGGTGTTTTATACAGGCTTTTAGGGCTTTGTCATCAATTTTGTTTTTGCCTCCAAAAATGGAATAAAACCTAAAAAATCTGAGGATTCGCAAGTAATCTTCCTGAATGCGTTGTTGCGGATTGCCAATAAAACGGACGATGCCTTTTTCAAGGTCATCTATGCCGTTATAATAGTCAAAAACATTACCCTGAGCATCTGCATAAACAGCGTTGATGGTAAGGTCTCGGCGGGCGGCGTCTTCTTCCCAATTGTCCGTAAATTCAACTTCTGCATGTCGGCCGTCGGTTTTTATATCTTTGCGAAGAGATGTAACTTCTAAAACATTATTGCCTAAAACAACTCCAATGGTGCCAAACTTTATGCCGATGGGAACGGTTTTTATGTCTCTTTCTTGACAGGCTTCAACCAACTCATCCGGAGATAAATCTGTGGCAAGATCAATGTCAAAACCGCTTAACCCTTTGATGGTATCTCTTACGCAACCACCTACAAAACGGATTACTCCGCCATGGGCTTCAACTGCTCTGAATAAACGCCAAATTTCAGGGTCGCTTATTATTTTATTTATGTCTAAATATCTGTCTCTTATCATTTTCTTTAAAATTTTTGTTTTTTGTTACTAGAAATTAACAGTTTTTATATATTTTTCAAATAATATATTTATTAAGTTAATAAAATTAGGAAAAAAATATGAAAAAATTTTGCTTTTGTTTTGTTTTTTCTTTGTTTGTATGTAATAGTGCTTCGGCAAACGTGCCTGAACTTATAGGGCAATATGCAGATTGGCAGGCTTATTATTATAAAGATGCTGCCGGAACAGTATGTTATAT
>JAZNSB010000040.1:0-3596 GCA_045590955.1 Alphaproteobacteria bacterium
GGGTAAATAAAGGAATCCTATTTTGTGTATTCTTCATTTTTGCCAATTCCAAAAACTGATATTTATGAAGAAATTATCAATATTGGACATTATAATGGCTTTTGGACTTGGATAGAGTATATCATATAAATAGGCAAATTATAGTGGGCAATTGTGTTGTAGAATTAAATTGGATTTGTGCTAATTTAGTCCTCTGCCATTATTTCTTTCATTTTTGTATTTGCATATTCAGAAATATGCCTATCTTTGCAGCCGCAAATTTCTACATGGGCAGATGTTACAATTAGCTCTTAGGTATGATAATTGAGTATTCAATAAATTGTACTGCGATTAGAACATTATAAACCCTAAATTTTTATAAAAAATGAAAGTAGAAAATTTGCAGATGCGTACATTGGCATCATTGATGAGTGAAGGTAAGAAAGTTGCGTTTATCTCTGGCAACCGTAGTGTTAACAGTAAGAACATTACTTCAAAGAAAGAATCTTTTGGTAGGTTTGAATGTAACATTGTTCCATTAATGTATGTTGACGGAACAAAAGCGGTTGAAGATGGGTGCAATTTGGTAGATGCTTCAACTGATAAAATAGTTGATGCAAATAAAGTTTCTTCCTATATTGCAATTGTTGATGGGCAACACCGTTACACTGCTGCAATGGAGAAAGAAATTTCGCCAGAATTTCTTATCTTGTTTGAGGATTACACAGGTGCAAACACAAAGGATTTGTTAGCAACTGCTAATATTGATTCTTTTGCTTGGAACTCGTCTAATTATATTGACGGTGCTGTGTTGTTCAATCCAGAAAATGAATTGGCTAAATTTGCTAAAAAACTTTCTGATTTGAAATATCCTATTACCAATATTGGCAAAATTCTTTGTTTTGCAAGTGGTAAACTTGGTAAAAAACAATTTGCTGATATTATGGCTGGTAAAAGTGTTGAGATAAAAGGTCTTGACATGGAACGTGCCAATAAATTTTTGGAGGCAGCAAGAAGCAAGTTTAAGGACGATTTCATCGGTTCTCGTTATTTGATTGATGCTGCAATTTCACTTCAAGGAAAAAAGGGAGAAGAAGCCCTTTTTGAAGCAATTAGAAATTTGTCTCCAAAAGTGGTAGAGAGAATCCTTGACGCTAAATCAGATGAAAAAAGTGTAATCTTAGAGAATGCACTTAAAGCTCTTTTGAACGCATAAAATTAGGCAGTCATAGAAATATGGCTGCCCTTTTTATTTATGCTTCAAATTCTTCATCACGTATTTCTTGTTGCCAAATATAGTGCAAATCTTCTGTGGGTATAATAGGGTAATCAGACAAACCAAGTTCCAAAAGTTTATGCTGCAACATTTGGTATAGTTCTGGGTCTGCATTACGTTTGCCAACATTCCAAATGAACTTATCTATTAGGTCAATGCTTTGAAGTATGCTCTCTTTATCTTTTGTTGCATTGTATTTTTTGATAAATGGCTCTTTGACCTCTTCCAATCTTTGGATATTCTTAATGGTTGCCATAATCTTTGGAAGTTCTGGCAATTGAAAAATGTCTATTCCTTGTTGTTGTAAATTTATCAAATTCAGAATCGTTTTAGCAGCTATGCAATATTCCAAGATGCTATCTTTTTTCTGATTTGATTGTTTGTGGGAAGTTACAAGAGCTATGTTTGGCTGTTCTACGCTATTTCCTTGTTGGGCTTTTTGCATAACGGTGGCTGCATCTTTACTTGTTATCTTGTTATAACGTTGGAATGCTTCATCAGTTTTATGCCCTGTTACACCTTTAATAATATTAGAGTCCAAACCAGACTTTAACCAATTAGTAACAAAGGAACGTCTGGCACAATGGGAGGACAGGTGCTTATAAATAGGTTCTTTAGTTGTAATTATTTGACCTTTTTCTTCTTTTGTTATCAGTTCCTCTCTGTGAAGTCCTGCTTTGTTTGCAACAGACTTCAAAATCTTATTAGAATAAACTAAGCTATATTCTGGCAATTTAAAGTTGTAGCTACTCAATATCTCTAATGCAACATCTGACAAAGGAATAGTAACAGGTTGTCTGGTCTTTTTTTGTATAATGGTGTAGGTCTTGGCATTTTCATCATATTTGCCATTTACCAATGATGATATGTCCTCAAATCTTTGTCCTATTTCACATTGGAAGATAAAAACGTCTCTAATGGCTTTTTCTGTACCTTCTAACTCCACCTTATATAATTGTAGGATTTCTTCGTCAGTAAGAACTATCTTAGTTTTTTCTTGTTTTACTTTGACTGGCTTAAAGTCCTTGATGTCGTTGTAGTCCTCTTTGGAAATAAACTCTTTTCCCCAACAAAGAATGGTCTTTATCCCCACAATTATATTATGAACGGTTCTGGTTGACCTAACATTTCCCTTTTCATCATGAGGTTCAAACAACCATTTTTGGAAATCAGAGACCAATTTTTCATTAACCATATCAAAAGTGAGATAGTCAACACCTAAAGTATTAACATATTCTTCCAGACGTTTCAATTTTTGGTGATAACCATATTTTGTATCTGGAGCAATATTTTTGTCTGGTGCTTCTATTTCTTTATCAAACCAAAGCAAAGCATTATCTTTTTTCTGTTCCATTTCACCTTTATATATATGTTCTTTAATTATCGTATGTATTTCAGAGGTTAGCTCTGGGTGACTGCAAAGATAGTGCTTAAAATCATTGAATCGTGTTTTGAGTTCTTCAATTCTATTATTTACTATCTCATTATTCATATTATCAAGTTTTGTATATCTACGATTGATAATTGCTTCATGCTTCTGGCTATCCCAATGAGAGGGATAGACTTTAACACCTGTAGCAAATTTAGTTTGCTTGTTTTGTATTCTAACGACCAGATAAATATTGGTTGGTACATTAGATTTTGGCTTTCTAAGGTTAAATGTTGCCTTGATTTCTTTAATAAAGAATTGTTCGTTCTTCATAATGGTTCTTTTTTCTGGTTCTTTGTTTTGGTGGTTTAGGCATGAGCGAACAAAATGCCTATTGATAACCAGAAAATAGTCCAATGGACTAAAAACCATTGATTCCCACTGATTTAGACAAAAAAAAGGACGCAAAACAGAGCTTTGCATCCTTTTCGTGGCTCCGAGGGGAATCGAACCCCTATCTAAAATTTAGGAAATTCTTGTTCTATCCGTTGAACTACAGAGCCTTATGTATGTTTGTTGAGGCATTTTCACCTCGTTTCTTCCAAAGAGCCGTTTTGCTGTTCTAACGTTTAGGAAACGCTTGTTCTATCCGTTGAACTACAAGGCCGCCTTTGTGAAGTCGGGTGCAAAGGTAGCCTTTTTTATCTTTTCTGCCAATAATATTTTGCCATTTCATTTTACTTTCCGAAATTTGTGGCATTAATTGAACAACTTTATTAATCTTAATATCATATGGCAGAAGAAATGATAGTCAAGGAACTGGACCAAGTGGTGGTTCGTTTCTCAGGCGACTCAGGTGATGGTATGCAGTTGGCCGGAAATCTTTTTTCGACTATTTCGGCTACAGTAGGGAATGACATCAGTACATTCCCGGATTATCCGGCGGACATTCGTGCCCCGCAAGGATCATTG
>JAZNSB010000041.1:0-37139 GCA_045590955.1 Alphaproteobacteria bacterium
ATTCACACAACGGTGAATAAGTCTTATTTTTTTAGGATCCACTGCATAATTTTCTATCATATGATTTTTAATATGATTAGAAATTGCAATCACTAATTGGCCAAATGTCATCACTTTATTGTAAACTTTTTTAATTCCCCAAGGTCCCAAACCATATGTTCCATGGAAAGTTGTCAAATATTTTACTTTGCATTTTTTTGCGGCAAAATATGCTGACCATGCCGGAGCTCTTGATCTTGCATGTACAATGTTAATTTTGTTTTCTTTAATGATTTTTTCCAAAGCTTTTGTATTTTTATAAATTACAAACGGATTTTTTGATTTAAGAGGCAAAGTAAAATGTTTTATTCCCGCCTTTGTTAAATCATAAACCATTCTTCCACCCTTTGAAGCCACAAAGTTTTTGATGTTGTTTTTCTTTAATTCTGTAGCAATTTCAATAGTTCCGACTTCAACTCCACCGTGGTTAAGTTCCGGCAGAACCTGCAAAACCACAGGAGCTTTTGATACAATTTTTTTGGTCTTTACTTTTTGCATTTTTGTATTACCTTTTTTAAAAAATGAAAGGGATATATATGTTACAACATACGTTTAAAACAGGTTTTACCACAAAGTTTGAGTATTTTCCAGCAAAAAGACAAACAAATAACAACATAAATGTTGTATACATACATGGCCTGTGTTCAGCCCCTTGGGGAGCAAAGCCTGAAGTTATTTTATCATATTGTCAGGAAAGCGATATCGGTTTCTTTAGATTTGAATTGGCCGGACATGGTTCCGACGCGCAAAATTTTAAAAAAGTAAATTTTGATATTTGGGTGTCCCAGGTTTTAGAAGTAATAGACACCATGGTTGAAGGACCGATAATACTTGCCGGAACATCATTAGGAGGTTGGTTGGCTCTTATTGCCGCAAAAGAACGTCCCAGAAGGGTGATTGGTGTTTTAGGTTTGGCTGCAGCACCTGATTTTACATATGATTTAATGAACAAATATCTGAGCAATTACCAAAAAGAAGAGCTAGAAAGACAAGGTCAAACTACTCTTGTTAACAATGATTTTGAATATATTTTCACAAAAGATTTAATAGATTCGTCATTGAAATACTGTTTGTTAAACCAAGAGCAAATTCCCATAGATTGCCCGGTAGAATTGGTTCAGGGACAACAAGATTTAAGTGTTGATTGGCGCAAAGTATTAGTTATTGCAGAAAAATTAAGAACTCAAGATGTTAACGTAAAAATCATAAAATCTGCCAACCATAGGTTAAACAGAGATTTTGAGTTAACAGAGGTTTTAACTTCTTTTTCCAGACTTTTGAGCAGATTTTTGTAAATATCTTATATATTTTTGCGGAACATCACCCTGAATTTGATATAACACAAATCCTTTTTTGAACAAAGATTGAGCATAAATTCTGTTATATGCAAATGCAAAATAAAAGGTTGAAAGGCCAAAAGAAACGGCATCACAAAGGATCATGACAAAAGCCCACAAAAAATCTTTTCTGTAAAGAGGAACAAAAAAATCAAAGAATAAAATTGTCCAAGAAAAACCGATTGGGGCTTCTTTTAACAAGTCTGTTCTTGGATTTTTTAAAATTAATTTATTGCTTGGCATATACTCTCCTTATACCAAGCAATAATAAAACGTTTTTTCAAAAAAACAATAGATTAAATTAATTGTTGCAAGGGGGTAAAAAAATCATTGCAATTGAAGACAATCCTACCAAAATATAGACCAAAGAGGTTAAAAATGAGGCGTCGCCGAACAACATTGTAACCAAGTTAAAGTTAAAAGCGCCAACCAATCCCCAGTTTATTCCGCCAATTACGGTTAATATCCAAACCAATTTTTTTAAAAACATATTTTTTCTCCTGTTGTTTTATTAACAAAGTATGATATAAGATAAGAAAAACAAAATTCAACGGATGAAAAATGTATAGCGAAAAATTTACAAAATTTATTCAAATGTGGCAAAAAGAGTTTGCCATAGAACGCACAATAGATGAAAAAATATGTGTAGATAAAGATTCTAATCCCATTCCTTGGTACACATATCCTGCCATTGAATATCTTAGCCAGTTTGATTATTCTGATAAAAGTATATATGAATTTGGCTGTGGTAATTCTTCTTTATTTTGGGCTAAGCGTGCAAAACAGGTTATAAGCATAGAAGATAATCCGCAATGGTTTAAAAAATGGCAAGAAAATTTTTCTGAGCCCAATTTAGATATTCGTTGGATTGATGAAAGTCCGTTATATTCAGACAGCATTTTATCAGAAGAACAAAATTTTGACGTTATTGTAATAGATGGCAAAAGAAGAACTGCATGTGCTCAAAGTGCCGTGCAAAAAGTAAATTCCGGCGGTATTATTATTTTAGATGATTCAGACAGGGTAAATACTTCTGATGAATATGAAAATGCCATCAAAATTTTAAAGTCGGCAGATTTGTTGCAGGTAGATTTTTATGGTTTTTGCCCCATGAATAATTATACAAAAACCACAAGTATTTTTTTCAAAAGAGATTTTAATTTCAAAACAAAATCGCCAATTCAACCCATAAACGGATTAGGAAATTTATGGTCAATGGGCAGATGCGCCAGAAAAAAATACTTTAAAGCCGGACAATAAAATTTAGAGCATATTTAAAATTTGCATTTGCAATTCTTCAATACCTTTATTTTTTTCAGAGCTGGTAAGTATTGGTTCAGATGCTGCAGCGGCGTGTTTGGCAATAGCTTCTTTCACGTCTTTTAGGTTTTTTTCCAACTCAGTTTTTTTTGCTTTGTCTGTTTTAGTCAAAACAATTTGGAAGATAATGGCCATTTTATCCAAGGTTTCCATCATTTTATAATCAGAACTTTTAATTCCATGTCTGGAATCTATCAGTAAAAAAATCTTTTTTAAATTTACAGAAGTTTTAAGATAATCTTCTGCCAAAAATTGCCATTGTTCAACCATCTGTTTTGGTGCTTTTGCAAATCCGTATCCGGGCAAATCCACAATCAACAAATGATTGTTTAAATTAAAGAAATTCAGCTGTTGTGTTCTTCCCGGTGTGCAAGAAGTTCTTGCAATTTTTCTTTTATTCAGCAAAGCATTTATTAATGAAGATTTTCCAACATTTGATCTGCCTACAAACGCAAATTCAGGTAAGGTTGTTTTTGGCAATTGTTCAAATTTTGCCACACCCAACAAAAAGGTGCATTCTTCTTTGAACATTGCCAAATCCCTATTCATTAGTTCACTCCGTTTTTATGCATGATAGCTTTTTGCTGAATTATAGACAGCAAATTACTCAAACTCCAATAAATAACCAAACCGCTGGCAAAATGCCCCATCATAAAGGTAAAGATTATTGGCATAAGAGCAAATACTCTTGCCTGATCTTTGTTTGTTGGGGCAGGATTTAATTTTTGTTGTATAAACATTGTTAACCCCATAAAGATTGGCCATAGACCAATATCAAAGAATGATGGTATTGGTAAATGTGTAATCACAGACAAAGTCAAAGGGTCGGGCTGAGATAAATCTTTTATCCAACCAATAAACGGAGCCTGACGAATTTCAATTGCAATGTTTAATACCTTATACAAAGAAAAGAAAATCGGAATTTGAATAAACATCGGCAAACATCCGGCAGTCGGATTTATCTTTTCTTTTCTATATAGCTCCATTGTTTCTTTTTGTAGCATAAGTTTGTCGTCTTTATATCTTTCTTGCAAATCTTTCATTTTCGGTTGCAATTTTTTCATTTTAGACATGCTTTCAAAAGACTTATTTGCAACTGGAAACATTGCGATTCTAAGCAAAGTGGCAAATAATAAAATTGCCCAGCCCATGTTTCCAATCAGTTTATATAAAAAGTCCAAGATATAAAAGAACGGTTTTGTTAAGAAGTAATACCATCCAAAATCTATTGCCAAATCAAATTTTTCTATATTTTCTTTTTCTGTATAATTGTCTAACAGTTCAATTTCTTTTGCACCGGCAAAGAAACGAACGGTATTCACACCAATTGTACCTGCCGGAATATATATGCCTTCAGATGTAAAATCTGCCTGAAATAAGTGCTCTGCAGGTTGAGAAAATTTTACGCTATTTTTCAAGTTGCTATTTAATATAAACGCACTAAACCAATATCTGTCACCAAAACCGGCCCAGCCTTTTTGGGTTTCAAAGGTTTCATTTGTTTCTTCGTCAATATCAGTATATTTAAACTCCTCCAAAGATCCGTTCAACACAGATACAATTCCTTCATGAACAACACCTGAAGAAGATTTTAATGCTTTTTTCGCAATCATACCATAAGGAAATAGCGTTATATTTTCAGCAGTGTTATTTTCTACCATATCTTCAATTGTAAACATATAATTTTCATCTAAAGATATTTTTCTGATAAATTTAAGACCTTTTTTATTTTTATATTCTAATACAACAGGGGTCTTTTCTGTCAGGATGTTTCCTTTAAGCGTCCAAATGGTATCTCTGTTTGGCACCAATACATTAGCACTGTTTGACAGCCAGCCAAACTCTGCATAATAAGGATTTTGTGTTTTTGCGGGGCTCAACAGTTGCACATCAGGAGAATTTGGCTCGGTAGATTGTTTGTATTTAGAGAGCAACAAATCATCAAATCTTGCTCCTTTTAAGCGAATAGAACCATTTATCGCATTATTTTTAATATTTACCCTCTTATCGGCATTTATTGCTTCATCAACAGATATAACCTTTTCTGTTGTAATTTCTTGAGATTTAATTTCTTCTACAACAGCAGGAGCTTGAGGTTTTTCTTGTTCTACAGGCATTTTTTCTTTTGGCATTATCATATTTATGGCAAACACAGCTACCAAAGAAATCAATATAGCCCAATACAATCCTTTAATTTCTTCTTTCACTTAAACATCCTTTCTTTAAAAATACCCATAATTGATAACATCATAAAAACGGATTGTCATCATTTTTTTATCACTTTTGGAGGTACCGGATCATAACCTCCTTTGCACCAAGGGTGACAGCGCAAAATCCTTTTAATTCCCAAATATATTCCTTTTATGGGGCCATGAATTGAAATTGCTTCAATCATATACTGAGAACAAGTTGGTCTGTATCTGCAAGAAGGAGGAAACATAGGAGATATAAAGTTTTGATAAAACTTAATCATTAGAATTAAAATTTTTTTCATTAGCGAGCTGTTCCTCAATTTCAATTAAGGCCGATTCTAAATCTTTTACAATAGTTGCAAATTTTGCCTTAGCAGTAACAAACCTTGCCACAATTACATAGTTTATGTTGGTTTTTGCTTTTGGTATCAAAGCTATGTCTGCAGCAGCTCTAAGTCTTCTTTTTGCAAGCACTCTTACATGAGCTTTTCCAAGTTTTTTAGTTGCAATAAAGCCGATTTTTGTTCCGCTAAGTTTAGAATTTAAATCTCTAAAAGCCGCCTGCAATACCAAAGTTTTTCGCACAGCTTTAACTCCGGAATGGGCGACTTTTACAAAATCTTTTCTTTTTTTAAGCGTTGAGCTTTTTTTCATTATACATTAGGCGCTAATAGCCTTGCGACCTCTGGCTCTTCTTGCAGCCAAAACTTTTCTGCCGCCTGCGGTTGCCATACGAGCTCTAAACCCATGACGTCTTGCTCTAACCAATTTAGAAGGTTGATATGTTCTTTTCATAGTTTTTCTCCGGTTGAAATGTTATTATTATAATTAAGTACCACTCTTGCGATACCTCGGACAAGAGCGGTTATATAAACAAAACTTTACTAAGTCAAGTAAAAATTATCTTCTGTCGCCAAACAGTCTTAGCAAAGCCAAGAACATGTTAATGAAGTCAAGATACAAAGACAATGCGCCAAAAATGGCCTTTTTGCTTGCGCTTTCAGAAGAATCACTGTCTGCATAAATGGCTCTGATCTTTTGAGTATCAGTAGCTGTTAATACCGTAAATACCAATACAGATATTATTGAAAGTGCATAGTATAAGCCGGGGCTTCTCATAAAAATGTTTATGATTGAGGCAATAATTATTCCCCACAACCCCATAATCATAAAGCTTCCAATAGAGGTTAGGTCTTTTTTTGTGGTGTAACCATAGATACTCATTGAGCCAAACATTGCTGCCGTAATCAAGAAAATTCTGGTAACAGAAGCTCCTGTATAAATTATAAGTACGGGAGCAATAGACATTCCCATTAAGGCAGAAAAAGCCCAATATACCGCTTGTGCCTGCATTATATTACCTTTAAAAGCAACCCAATTAAAGGCAAACACCAAAATAAGCGGTGCAAACATAACAAGCCAGCCAAAAGCAGACATTCCTACAACCTGATTTGTTTCGTTTAAGCTGAAAAACAGATTTATCAAAGAAGTATTTACTGTTAAAAAGGCTGTAAATGCCGTAATTAAAAGACCTGCGGTCATGTAATTATATACTTTGAGCATATACTGACGCAGTCCGTCATTATAAATTGGTTTTGCCTGAGCATTTACAGTTAAATTGTCTTGCCACATATAAAAAATCCCCTAAAAATTAACAATAAAAATAATATAGGAACAAAAAATCAAATAATCAAGACAATTTGTTTTTGATAAGTGTCATTTAAAAGTTGTCACAAAAGGGGGAATAAATTAAGGTTGCACAAAGGGAGAATTTAGGTGGAACCACAGTTTATACATTTACGCACACATAGCGCATATTCGCTTTCTCAGGGGGCAATGAAGGTAAAATCTTTGGTAAAGAGAGTAAAAGAACTTTCTATGCCCGCGGTTGCCATTACCGATACCAACAATATGTTTTGCGTTAAAGAATTTTCTGACGTGGCAGCTTCTGAAGGCGTTAAACCTATTATTGGATGCCAGTTTAACCTTAAAAATCCGGACAACGAAGATGTGCTCAAAAGCAAGGGAAAAGAACTTGCTCCTGATAAGATATTGCTTTATGTTCAAAACCAAACCGGATATTCAAACATAATGCATCTAATGAAAGAGTTCTATCTTAACACTCAAGATCAAAGCGAACCTCAACTAACCATAGAAGCTTTAAAATCTTCCAATGAAGGTTTAATATGTTTAACTGGCGGTCCGGAGGGGCAATTGGGCAGACTTTTGCTTGAGAACAGAAAACCTGAAGCAATAGAGCATTTGAAACAATTAAAAGAGATTTTCGGGGATAGGCTTTATATTGAAATTTCCAGAATAGGTCTTGAGGCAGAGCAAAAGACAGAAGCTGATTTTATTGACTTGGCATATACATATGATGTTCCGCTTGTTGCTACTAATGAGGCTTTTTTCTTTAATCCGGATATGTATGAGGCTCATGATGCCCTCATTTGTATTGCTCAAGCAGAATACTTGAATAATGAAGATAGAAAACACTATTCTGTTCAAAATTATCTTAAAAGCCAAGAGCAGATGGTAGAGCTTTTTAAAGATCTTCCTGAAGCACTTGAAAATACGGTAAACATTGCCAAAAGATGTTCTTTTTTGTCAGACTTTGTAAGTCCGTTGTTACCTATATTTGACTGTCCGGATTCTATGACACAAGACCAGTATCTGGAACAAACGGCCAAAGCAGGATTAAAAGAACGTTTGGAAACTCAGGTCTATACAGAGCAAATGACCAAGCAAGAAAAACAAGAAATAGATGCCAAATATTTTGAACGTTTGGAATATGAATTAAGTGTTATCAAAAAAATGGGTTTTGCCGGATATTTTTTAATTGTGGCAGATTTTATTAACTGGTCCAAAAACAATGGAGTACCGGTTGGTCCGGGCAGAGGTTCGGGCGCCGGTTCCATTGTTGCTTGGTCAATTAAAATCACAGGATTAGACCCTATTAAACTAGACTTGTTGTTTGAAAGATTTTTGAATCCTGAACGTATTAATATGCCCGATTTTGACGTGGATTTTTGCCAAGAAAACAGACAAAAAACAATTGAGTACGTTCAAAACAAATATGGATTTGATCATGTGGCTCAAATTATTACTTATGGAAAACTGCAAGCAAAAGCCGTAATCAGAGATGTTGGCAGGGTTTTACAAATGCCATATACTCAAGTAGATAAAATCTCCAAACTTGTTCCGGCAGGAGCTCAAGGTAAGAATGTTACTTTGCAAGAGGCATTGGAACAGGTTCCAGAATTGGAGCAAATGCGAGTAAACGATCCGCAAATAAACAAGTTGTTTGACATTGCCATGAAACTAGAAGGTTTGTATCGTCATTCAGGTGTGCATGCAGCAGGAGTTGTTATCGGTGACAGACCTTTGGAACAGCTTGTTCCTTTATATAAAGATCCAAGAGCAGATATGCCGGTAACTCAATATGATATGAAGTTTGTTGAAACGACGGGATTGATAAAATTTGACTTTTTGGGTTTAAAAACACTGACGGT
Source organism: Alphaproteobacteria bacterium (assembly GCA_045590955.1). Lineage (GTDB taxonomy): Bacteria > Pseudomonadota > Alphaproteobacteria > RF32 > CAG-239 > JAZNSB01. The sequence continues at coordinate 8,401 of JAZNSB010000041.1, forward strand.
AATTCAAAAAACCGTAGATATGATAGCCAAAAATCATGGTGTTTATTTAGATATGGATAAAATATCTTTGCAAGACAAACATACATATGAACTGTTACAAAGAGGAGACACGGCCGGGGTGTTCCAATTTGAATCTGCCGGCATGAAAGACATTCACAAACAGTTAAAACCGGATAGATTTGAAGATTTAATTGCTATTGTGTCATTATATCGCCCCGGTCCTATGGACAACATTCCAAGCTATATCAAACGCAAACACGGTGAAGAAGAAATCACATATTTGCATCCTGCGTTAGAGCCCATATTAAAAGAAACATATGGCATCATGATATATCAAGAACAAGTAATGAAAATTGCTCAGGTTTTGGGCGGATATACTCTTGGCGGTGCCGATAAATTAAGAAAAGTGATGGGTAAAAAGCAAATAGAAAAAATTCCGGAACAAAGAAAATTATTTGTTGAAGGCGCCGTAAAAAACAACATTTCAGAAGAAACGGCTCAACAGATATTTGCCCAAATGGAAAAATTTGCTTCATACGGATTTAACAAGTCGCATGCTGCGGCATATGCATTAATATCATACCAAACGGCATATTTAAAAGCTCATTATCCGGTTGAGTTTATGTGTGTGACCATGTCTTTGGATATGGCAGATGTAGATAAATTAAATTTCTTCAAAGAGGAATGCAAGAAAGCATCGATTAAAGTTTTACCTCCAGATGTAAATTTATCAGAGGCAGATTTTTGTGTTCAAGACGGCGCCATCAGATATGCCTTAAGCGCCATAAAAGGTAACGGAATGGGTGCAATGCTATCTTTACAGGCACAAAGAGAACAAAAAGGAGCATACAAAAGCATTTCAGATTTCATACACCGTTCCGACAGCAAAATGATTGGCAAAAAACAGCTTGAAGTTTTAATAAAATCCGGAGCGTTTGACAGTTTAGATAGTAATAGAGCAAAATTATTTGAAAATTTGGAGTTGATATTAAAGAACATTTCCGCTTCATCAGAATTAAAAACCAGTAGTCAGTCTTCACTTTTCTCTACTCAGGAACTGCATTCAGAAGTAAAACTTAAAGACGTTCCAGACTGGACAGAATTGGAAAGACTGGGGCATGAAGCAGAGGTAATAGGTTTTTATTTGTCGGCCCACCCGTTGGACAGCTATGCTAAAGGTTTAGAAAAGCTAAAAGTTAATGACTTTCATAAGGTTTTTCAAAATGTATTGGTAGGTTCTCAGCAAAAGGCCAAAGTAGGAGCTTGTATAGGAGAGGTCAAAAGAAAAATCAGCAAAACAGGCAAACAATATGCCAGAGTAACATTTTCAGATACAAACGGCAATTATGAAGCACTTTTATTTGCAGACAGACTTGAAATATATGAACCCATTTTAACAAGCGGTTCTCCGGTTTTGATGAATGTTACTTTAGATAAGCAAACAGAAGATTCTTTGCCCAGAATTATGATAAACAGTGTTGAATATCTTGATAAAGTAATATCAGAAAATGCCAAAGGTTTTACTATAGAAATTTCAGATATCAGCGCTGTAGAAAAACTAAAAGAAGTTTTGGCGAGGGATAAAAAAGGTACAAACGTAATATATATTAAGCCTATGGATAAAGATTGGGAAATAAAAATTGAGTTGGCATATAGATATGCTTTGAGTGATAATACCCTCGGAGAAATAAAAGCCATTCAGGGAATATCAAAGGTGGAGGAGTTATAAATATGAAAATGCCGTTTATGAAAATGATTATGTCACCTATTCAAAACCTATTTTCAAATATAAAAACATTTTTGTATATATCTGTGTTTTGTGGTTTGATAACTTCGCTAATTTCTGTTGTTTTAGGTATTGATATGAGCTGTTTGCTGAATATAAGTATTGCAAACAACAGTTGTAATGTAAGTGAATTGGCAATTGTTATTGCAACATTACTAAAAACACTGTTATTCTTTTTTTGTATTATTTGGTATGCGGTTTCTTTAGATAAACAATGTTGGCAAAATCCTAAGCGTATTTTTCTGGCAGGAAAAAAACTGTTATTTGCATTCGGTGGGTTGGTTTTATTTTTAATAATTAATTTATGTCCTCTTTTTTCTTTGGGGTTAATGTATATAAGAGTTCCAAATGAAAATTGGAAAATAGAAGTGTTTGTTTTTGCATTTTTCTTTATTTTGATGTTGTTGCCAATTGTTCTGCTCAGATTTTACAGTATTTTCTGGGATTTAATTTCATTTAACAACCCTCAGTCAGTAAAAAAAGTATGGCAACAAACTTCCGGCAATGGCACAAAATTGTTGGCAGTTTCTTTTTTGTGGTTGATAGTTAGTATTAGTATTTTAAGGTACTACCATACAGTGTTTTCTCTACAAGAAACATCAGGTTTTTTGAAAGCATTTGTTTTTGAGTGTGGCTATAGCGTTGTTTTATTTTTTGGTTCGGCAATATTTGTAAACATTGCACAAGTTCAAAAAAGCATATTACAAGGAGATAATAAATGATAAAAATTCCGTTTATTGAAAGCTTAAAAAGAAGCATAATATATATGCTTACAAATATGGATTTGTTTATAAAGATAACCTCAGCTTGGTTTTTGTTGCTTATTGTTGAAGCTTTGTGCGGGTTCCCGTTTTTAAATAGTAGCACATTGGACGCTCAAGGCGATTCTCTGAGCTCTTTTGTGTCTGCCACCATCATCGCTCTTGCTGGCGTAATTGTTTCTGTAAATTATTACAGAGCTATCATCTTAAGAGAAAAAAAGAAATACTTTACCATAAGCTTTGGTAAAAGAGAGTTGCTTTATATATTATATAGCATCTTGTATGTTACCATAATAGCAGTTCCCACATTACTCTTGATTTTTGTATGTGTGTTTATCATAAAATTATTTGCGTTGCCGGCAGTTGTAGTTCATTACTTAACATTATTGCCAATAATTGTAGGCATTATAGCCAGTAGAACAGTGTTGGTTTTTCCTGCAATATCTATAGACAACAAAGATTTAAGAATGCTTGCTTCATTTAAGATATTAAAAGGAAATGCATTGAAAATGTTTTTTGGACCGTTTTTATTTGCGTTACCCATAACACTGTTGCTTATTTTGATATCAAATATTAAACAGTCGGTTGGAGATAATTTTATATATAGCTTGATGTTATCTGCAGTAGCATTGTTTGCCACACTTTTTGATACAGCAATAAAAGCTACATTTTTTGCGCACATATATCAATACACAATGCATTTCTTAAAAGAAAACAGCATTGATGATATGCAAGAATAAAATTAAAAGCTGCATTTTTCTTTTATTTTATCCCAAAGAGCTATCATGTTTATGTTAGACGTATTTTGCTTTAATTGATCAATGTTAATTTGCAAGGCATAAAGCATTGATTGGTTTGTGGCAAAATCTCTTTCATTTATTTCTGAGAGTTTTTTTTCTGCCATAAATGCGCAATAATCTTCAACGTCTTTGAGAATGTTTTGATAAAAGACGTTATGCTGGGCAAACATTTTTGTAAAATATACAATTGTCCACACACACAATACCATCAACACGGAAGCTGGCAAAGATATAAAACCGGATAAAGCAATTGTCATCAGTGCAGATATAATTAATGACAATGTTTTTAAAGCAATAGATATTTTTTTGCCGGCTTTAATAAAAAACATCAGGGCCAACAGAATAGAAACCGTATCTGCAATCAACAAAGCGCTAAATACAAGCAGTTTATCTGTTTCCATAGCAACAACGGCTCCTTGAGCAAACAATAGCATCAAGGTTGCAAAAGCGGTATAATTAAAATTAAGTTTTAACAAAAAGCTTCTGAACCTAAACAAGGTATCTTTTTTAACGGCAGTAAAAGCTCTTTGCAGTTTTAGTCTGTTTTGATCGTTTATCAGGCAAAAAGATTCTTGGTTTGGAAATAGAGCCTTAACGGCTTTTTGCTCAGCAGATGTCAAAGCAGAAAGATTGTCGGAAGTTTTTATCAAAGAAATTTCTGGGTTTTCTGAAGGTTTCATGACGTTCTTTTTGCAAATTTCCATTAAAGATGCAACAAAAGACACGTTATCAAAAACTCTATGTTTTATCAACCTCATCATTTGAGGAGTTTTCTTTAAGAATATATTTGTTTTAGATTCGTTGTTTTTTATAGATTTAAAAGACAACATATATGAAATGCCGATGGCAATGAGAGCTAGCAACGCAAACAACATATCGCCAAAATCATCTATAATCCATGATATTTTACCGGCAAAAGTGGGTTTAATTGTTTGCGATTTTGCAACAGAAGTAAAGGCATAAATGCTTTCCCCGGGCAACAAAGGTCTTGTAGATGTAAAGCCGATAGAGTTTTCATTATCCATAGAGTAAGCAACCAAATTTTCAAAACGTTTATTTGCAAATCCAACAGAAGCAGAGTGAGAAATAATTTTTACATCTGCCGGAAAATTGATGGAAAATGCAGCAGCAGAAATTACGGCATTTAAGGAGTTGTTTGTCAAATTCCAATATATTTCATCAAAATCATCATAATGATTAATTAAACGGTTTGTCAGATAAGAAAATTTGTATTCATAAATTCCCGGATTAATAGGGTTTTTATCTTGCGGAACAACAATAAAGTTATTTGCATATTTTTGTAAACTATAATTTTCTTTATTTCCGTTAATAGATACTTCAAGCAGTCTGAAGCCGGATTTTTTGAGTTCATTTTTTCTGTCAGCAATAAAATAAGGCAAACTTCTTGATAGTTTATTTTTTAGGTTTTGTGCATTTGCAAGCACAACTATTGTCTCATCAATTTTTGCCATTCCGTAAGGCAGAATGTTTATTTGAGTAAACATATAAGGAATATGCTCCATTGCGGGCACATCAATATATTGATCCAAAGAAGACACATAAACAGAAATTGTTTCAATGCTTCTTTGCTGAGGGATAACAGTGTTTGTTTTCGGGCTGTCTGTTGGTGCTTGAACTTGTTCTGGTTGATTTGTAACTTTAGCCAAAGCTTTTTCATACATATTTTGAAACATTGATTTTTGTTTAGCTTTTTCCATTTCCAAAATTGCCGGAGGTTTTTGAACACTTGAATAGGTATTTCCGTTTGTTGCCACGGCATCTTCTTCGTATGCACTTACGCCAGATTCTATTCTGTCTACAATATATTGGTTTATATCTTTAATTCTTAATATCCTTGGCTGTTTGTTTGCTTGTTTTTTTGTTTGTTTTGCAATGTTTTGTGCCTTATCCAAATCTATTACAGACTGTGATTTTGCTTCACAAATTGCAGGGATTAAGAGTAAAACCGACATAAATACAAAAATTTTTTTCATAACATTTTAATCCTTGTTGCCCAAAAACTAATATATGATAACATACAATAAAAGTATTAAAAAGGAGATAACAAATGGAAGAAAAAATCGGAGCCATTGTTTTGGCGGCAGGTCATGGTACCAGAATGGGGGGAGATAAACCTAAAGCAATGTTTGAAGTTGCCGGAAAGCCAATGATTCGTCACATTCTTGATACATTGGATGAGTTAAATGTTGATAAAACTTGGGTTGTTATAAGTCCAAAAGGTCAAAGTTTGGCTCAGGAAGTTAGCCCTATAGAAACGGTTTTGCAACCGCAAGCACTTGGTACGGGACACGCTGTTAAAGTTTGTAAAGAAGCTTTATCAGATTTTGATGGTAAAGTTTTTGTCATTTTTGGTGACACACCTTTGGTTGAAGCAAAAACATATAGGCAAATGATATCAAAGCTTGATGAAGGAAATGCAATAGTTGTTGTAGGTTTTAAAACCGGCAGAGCTAACCAGTATGGCAGATTTTTGCTTGGCGCTGAAGGAATAGAAGAAATTATAGAATATAAAGAACAAAGACCCGAATATGATAGTTTGAAATATGTAAATTCAGGTATTATGCTTTTTGATAGCACATATATGTTTGAGCTTATAGATAAAATCAGCAATAATAACAAGTCTGGTGAGTATCCGCTTACAGAAGTAATAAAACTTGCCAGAGAAAAGGGGCTAAAATGCGCCATGATAGAGGCTGATGAAAAGCAGATGCATTCGGCAAATACCAAAGAAGAATTAGCAGAACTTGAAAGATATTACCATGAAAGAAAGAATAATAATTAGAGAAAGATCGGATTTTAAATGGTTTGCTCCGGCGGTGGGTTTTACCATCATAATTTTTGCCATGATTTTTTTGGTGGTATTCTTGTCTCCCAGAGAAGATGAGTTAAACAGGGGTTTCATTCCGTGTACCAATAAATTGGCAGAAGATATGTCCGCTTGTGATAACACTTTGTGCATATTTAAAGCAGTTGTTAACGATAATATATGTAATATCAAGGTAATTGGAGAAGGTTTTGCTTTGTGGTTTAATAAAGAACAGCCTTTTCCTTGGTCAAATTATATTTTTACACCTCAAATTGATGAAGAAACCGCCAAGGCAAAAAAAGAGATGCAAGAATTGTTAAAAATAAAAAAGGTAGATTAACATGGCTAAACAGTGCAAAAAAAATCAAGATACACAATTTCCTGCATGGGATCTAAAAGATTTATACTGCGGAATAAAAGATAAGCAAATTTCCAAAGATTTGGACTTTATCAAACAATCTAACCAAAAATTAGAAAAAATGTATAAAGGAAAATTGGCAACCCTCAGCAACAAACAAATGTTGCAAGCCATTTTATTAATAGAAGAAATATCAAAAATTGAAAGTAAGCTTTCTTGTTATTCATATTTATACATGACAACTCAAATGAACAACAAAGAAGCCGTAAGTTTTTATCAAAATATATCAGAAAAACTCAACGAATATTCAAAACCGAGCATCTTTTTTTCATTAGAGTTTAATCAGCTTTCGCAAGACGCATATAAAAAGCTGTTGCAAGATGAACAATTAAAGAAATATCAGCCATTTATGGATAGAATAAGACTTTTTAAGAAATATGAATTAAGCCAAGAGCAAGAAGAAATTTTTCATGAAAAATCGGTTACATCCAGAGATGCATGGATAAGGCTTTATGATGAAACATCGGCACACTTAAAGTTTAAAGTTGGCGGTAAAGAATATAATGATGCTCAAATCGGCAAATTGTTGCAAGATAAATCTGCCTCCACAAGAGAAAAGGCCGGCAAAGAATTGAATAGAGTTATGCAAGAAAACGCCAGATTATATTCTTTTATTTACAACATGATTGTAAAAGACAGAGCAATCAGCACGCAAAAAAGAGGTTTCAAAACGCCGGTTGCCAGTCAAAATTTGCGCAACAGAGTAGATGACAAAGCTCTTGAAGCTCTAACATCTACGGTTGTAAAAAATTATAAAGACATTGCTCACAGATTTTACAAACTAAAAGCCAAATGGCTTGGCGTTAAAAAAATTCAATACTGGGACAGAAATGCTCCTTTGCCGTTTTGTTCAGATAAAAAATACAGTTGGACACAAGCTGTTTCTTTGGTTTTGGATTCGTATGAAGAATTTTCTCCAAAACTAAAATCTTTGGCAGACGGTTTCTTTGAAAATAATTGGATAGATGTTCCACCCAGAGAAGGAAAAAGGAGTGGGGCTTTTGCTATGTCAATCAACCAAGACATACATCCTTATTTAATGCTTAACTTTGTTGGTAAGCAGAATGATGTTTTGACCTTGGCACATGAGCTTGGACATGGCTGTCATATGAGATTAAGTTGTTCTCAAGGAGATTTAAACGATGCCACACCGCTTACTTTGGCAGAGGTTGCCTCCGTTTTTGGAGAAATGATAACTTTTCAAAACATGTTAAAAAATACCACAGACAAAAAAGCAAAGCTTTGCCTCATTGCCGGTAAGGTAAACGACATGATAAACACAGCGGTAAGACAAATTGCTTTTCATTTGTTTGAAACACAGGTTCACCAAGAAAGACAACAGGGAGAAGTCTCTCAAGAAAGATTATGCCAAATTTGGTTGGAACAAATGCAAAAAAGCTTGGGGCCATGGGTAAATGTTGATGAAAATAGCAAATATATTTGGGCTCAGGTAAGTCACTTTTTCCATGTTCCATTTTATGTTTATGCATATTCTTTTGCAGATTGTTTGGTAAATTCTTTGTTTAAGGTTTACCGCAGCGGCAAAATAAAAGATTTTGATGAAAAATATCTCAAAATGCTTAGCCTTACTGGTGTAAAAAGTTATAAAGATATTCTCAAACCATTTGGTTTAGATGCAAATTCAGAGACTTTTTGGCAATACGGCTTAGATCTTATAAAAGAATATATTTCAGAATTGGAAAAACTGGATAAAGAGGTATTTAAAAAGTAATTTTAAAAATTGGCACGCTTTTTGCATAATAAAAGTAAAATAACTTTTTAAAAGGAAGTGTGCTGTGGAAATTACAGAATTAAATAACTTGTTGGGTGTTGCCGGTCAAAGCAATTTGCAAAAAGGAAAAGAAACCGGTGCAAACGGAATGTTTTCTGATATTTTGAAAGTTCCGGAAGTTGTTTTGGACATGAGTTCTTTGACATCTGTTTTGGATTCGGACAGAGCTGCTTTAACAGTCGTTCAACCTGAGCCTAAAAAAGAAATTGTTAAAGAAAAAGAAGTTTCTTTTAAGGAAAAAGAAGCTGTTGTAGAAAAACAAAATCCAACAAAACAAAAGACAGTTGCAAAAGAAGAGGTTGAATATGCTCCTGCTTCTGCCGGATATGAAGTTCCTGTTGTTAAGGAGGAAAAAATTGCCGGTCAATTGAATGCAGAAGGAGCAGTTGTTATCGCTGAAGAGATTCAAAAACTACCTCACGTTGATGTTGTAGATTTGGCAACAGGAAAAACGGTTACATTGCCGGGAGAGGTTCTTGCAGAAGTTATGCAATCAGACGGCTTACAGGCTGTGGCTCTTACAAAAGATGGTCAAAATGTTTTAGCGCTTTTACCCGAGCAAACAACTTCTTTGCAAGTTCAAAATGTAGACGGACAAATTGCGCTTCCGCAAGGTGTTGAAATGGTTCAGCCTGAGCAAGTGGCTTTGTTTGTAGAAGAATTAGCAAGCAACAATAAAAAAGCCGGAGACATTTTAGATGTACAGCTTCCTCTGACAGAAGCTGTTGTAACAGATGCAGAAGTTTTTTCTTCAAAAGATATTAAATCATGGCAAGAACAAGAGTTGTCTGCAAAAATCAATTCTTCGGAAAATATAAAAATTTCTGTTACTACGGAAAATGCAGATGAAGTAAATTTTGTTGCCAGAGATTTGTTGGCAAATAAAGCAGAAGTAAGCAAAGTGGTTGAGGCTGTTAAAAGTTCTGAAGGTGTAAACCAAAATGTTGCAGACCAATTAACTGTTAACAATCAACCCCAATTAACCGGTTTTGCACACATTGGTTCAATGCAAGAAACACAAAACGTAAATATGGTAACACAAAATGTTATCAGAACAGAACTTGGCGCAAACAACGGAGTTCAAAACGCGGTTGCCGGTATGGCACATACAAAAACTGCAACCGCCATAAAAGAACAAGATAACAATCTTATGTTCAAAGATGCTTTAAAGGGAATGTCAAAAGAAGTTGCGGATCAGGTAAAAGTAAACATTACCAAATCTGCAGTTAAAGGTCTGGATAAAATAGAAATCCAATTAAAACCTAAAGAACTCGGAACCATTGAAGTTAAAATGGAGATCGGCAAAGATGGTAAATTGCAGGCCCATATTGTTGCATCAAAAGAACAAACCATGCAACTGCTCAAAGAAGATGTGGCAGATTTAACAAGAGCGTTTCAAGATGCCGGATTTAGTGCAGATGAAGGTTCTTTAAGCTTTAGCCATAGGCAAGAAAATAATGCAATGGCAAAAAATGCAGAAAGCAGAGATAAATTTATCGGGGATATTTTGGGCGAAGAAACAGCCGAAGTTGTAAATATATATGAAGGCGATCGTCTGAATATAAGAGTATAAAGGGGAGGAACAAATGACAGCAATAAGTACAATTACAGGATATACGTCATCTGGAGCGTCCACAACTTCAAACGCATCTGCACAATTAGATGCAAACATGAATACATTTATGAAGCTGTTGGTTGCCCAGTTACAATATCAAGATCCTCTTGATCCTGTTGATACTGCAGAATTTACCAATCAGTTGGTGCAGTATTCATCAGTTGAACAAGAAATTCAGACCAATTCAAAATTGGATAAATTAATTGCCAGTAACACTAACAATTTGGCAGCACAAGCTGTTTCATATATTGGAAAAGTTACACAAGTTTACGGTGATGTAATGCCTCTTGAAGACGGAAAAGCCATGGCAACATACACATTAGATACCAATGTTGCATCAAGCACCATCAAAGTTGTGGATATGAACGGCAAAACCGTATATACCGCAGAGGCAGGCACCACTGCCGGCACTCACGAATTTATTTGGGACGGAAAAGATAATTTAGGCAATCAGTTAGAAGATGGCGCATATCAAATTATTGTGGCAACTTCTGCCGCACAAGGCTCTGAAAAAGCCAATGTTACCACCACAGTATTTGGCAAGGTAACCGGAATTGCAAATGATGAAAATGAAGTATTCATTGGGCTTGGTAACTCAGTTACAGCCACATTGGGAGATATATTAACAGTAAGAGACGGCGGTTATTTGGAAGATAAATTTGCTGGTCTTACACCTGCATCAAAAGATGCATAAAAAACTTTAGGAGAAGAAAAATGAGTATTTTGGGAGCATTACAATCGGGAATTTCAGGCCTTTCTGCGCAATCAAGTGCAATGGGCGCAATTTCTGACAACATTGTAAACATGAATACAATCGGTTACAAAGACTCAAATGTAAAGTTTAGCACTTTGGTAACCAAGCAGGCATCAAGCAGTTTGTATTCACCGGGCGGTGTTCAGTCGGCATCAAGACAATCAATCAGTTCACAAGGTTTGTTGTCTTCAGTATCTTCAAGCACTGCACTTGGTATTTCAGGACAAGGATATTTTGTGGTAAATGCAAATGCACAAGGCACATCAAACTGGGCATATACCAGAGCCGGTGACTTTGATATAGATACAACCGGACATTTGGTAAATTCCGGCGGATATTATATCCAAGCTTGGTCTCTTTTGCCCTGGGATGGAACAAAATCTGTATCTACCGTAGATATTAACGGCATTACATATATGAAAGCATTCAGAGATGAAGCCGGTAATGTTCAATATATTAATGATAACATCATAGACCCGAATAACTTAAAGTCTGTAAATCTTAAAAACATAGGCGGAACAGCAACAGCAACTACGCAGATTAACTATGGCGCAAACTTGCCTTCAAGCGATATTATAGGTTCATCTCACAGCGTTTCTGCGCTTATCTATGATAGTCTTGGCAATGCCAGCAATATGAGCTTAACATATACCAAAGACACAGCAAACTCTTGGGAAATGAATACATCTGTTCCATCAGGTGCAGCATCTGTAAGCTTATATACACCTGACAACAAAGTTTACGCATCTAAAGGACAAATGGAATTTACACAAATTCCTGCCACTGGTTCAACCATTAAAATCACCACAAACGGTGTAACCAAAACATTTGAATTTACTACATCAGAAGCAGCAGCAGGAAATATTAAAGTAGACATTTCCGGTGTCACAATCGTTAGCGAAGTTTTGCAAAGATTTAATGATGCTTTGCAAAATAACATGGTAGATGCAGGAAGATTTACCATTTCTGATAATGCAATCGTTATAAACCAATCTTTGAGTGGATCTGCATTAGAAATAGACTGCAGTGGCACACTTGCATGTACACAAAGCGCTGCAGGGTTAGACCCGGCAACAGGTTTGACCAGTGGTAAATTTACGGTTTATTCGGTTGATGACACTCTTAAAAACTGTGGCTGGATTAACTTTAATGATGATGTCACGGTAGATCAGTTGCATAACAAAACAGTTACAATAGACGGCAAAGTATTTGAATTTACTAAAGACGGTGCGGTTTCTGCTGTAGACAACATTGCTGTTAATTTGGCAGGTTTGCCTGCAGGCATGTCTGTTGGCAGATATGCTGCTACTTGTTTGCAAGATGCAATTGCCGGCACATCTATTGCAGAACCGCAAAGATTTGTTGCCAGTGGTTCAACATTGCAAATTGTTCCGACAACAAGCGCTGCCGACATTGTAATTGATGCATCAGGTTTGGCAGCAGTTTCTACAGGTAGTGTAAGAAAAGCAGGTGCTGCCGGATTTGACAACATCACAGCGGGCGAGGTTACAATTGCCTCAACATTTGTCGCTGATGGCGTTCAAGAAAATGGCTCAAAAATTTCCGGTATCAGATTTGCCGCAGACGGAACCCCTCAAACCATAAATGTTGAATCTATGGCAATAGAATGGGCAAACGGCTCTGCTAATATGACAGGAGCAATGGAAGAATCTCCAAAAATTACTCTTAACATGGGTCAAGAAAATACCAACTCTGGTTTAACACACCTCTCTGGTAATTTTAATACAAGTTACATTACACAAGACGGTGCAAAGTTTGGAAGCTATTCTAGTGTAAGCATAGACGCAGACGGCGTGGTAACAGCAATTTTTGACAACGGAGAAACACTTCCTATAGCCATTATTCCGTTGGCAATGTTTACCAATCCAAACAGTATGGAAGCTCTAAACGGTAATGTATGGCAAGAAACAACAGCATCCGGCCAACCATTGTTGGTACACGCCAAAACAGGCGGTTCCGGAGAAATTGTTTCTAGTGCGCTGGAATCTTCAACAGTAGATTTGGCCACAGAATTGTCAGACATGATCGTAACTCAAAGAGCATATTCAGCATCTGGTAAAATTATTACCACAGCAGATGAAATGCTTGAAGAGTTAACAAGATTAATATAATTATAAAAACTCAAAATTCCTAAAGTTTCCCCTCGGTTTAACAATTTTAAGCCGAGGGGATTAATTTAGCTGTGAATATAGTTGTTTTTATCGTTCACAACCAAATAAAAGTAAGTTAAAACCAAAGAATAAAAGGGGAGAATGAATTTAAACTGGGGAGTTTAAGTGAGTAATTTTATACAGTATATCAAAAACTTAGCACCAGCAAGAGTTGCGTCACTTGCGGTTATTGTTGTATTTTTAATCAGCTTTATTGTTTATTTGGGTACCAGAGTAGGTGCTTCTGACTACTCAATTTTATACACTGATTTAGATCTTGAAGATGCCAAGCAAATAGTAAACCAGCTTGAGCAAAACAATGTGTCATATAAATTAGAAAAAAATGGCACCCAAATTTTGGTTCCCAGCAAAGACGTTAATAAAATGCGTATTGATACTGCGGAGCTTGCAATGTCATCTAAAGGTTCCAACGTAGGTTATGAGCTTTTTGATAATACTGATGCTCTCGGCTCAACCAATTTTGTTCAAAATGTTAATTTAATTAGAGCCTTGGAAGGAGAGCTTGCCAGAACCATAAGAAGTATGGATAACATCAAGAGTGCCAGGGTTCATTTGGTTCTTCCAAAAAGAGAAATGTTTTCAAAAGAAGAGCAACAGCCCTCTGCTTCTGTGGTAATCAGAACAAAAGAAGGTGATTTATCTATACACAGTGTTCAATCCATACAAAAATTAATATCGGCAGCAGTTCCAAAGCTTTCCACCAAAAACATTGCCATTGTTGACGGACATGGCAACTTGCTTACAACTGATGAAGAGCAAGAAAAAATGATGCTTACGGCAAATAATGATTTGTTGAAGAGCGAGCAAGAAAAGAAGTTGGCTCAAGATATTCAGTTTTTGCTAGAAAGGACTGTTGGTGAGGACAAAGTTAGAGCCAAAGTAAGCATGGATATTAATTTTGATCAAGAAGTAACAAACGAAGAAATTTATGATCCTGATAGTCAGGTTGTTCGCTCTCAAGCTTCTGTTACAGATGATAGTACATCTACAGGCGATGCTGTTCCTGTGAGTGTTAGTCAAAACATTCCAAACGGTCAAGAGGTTACAACAGATTCTACCGGTTTAACACAAAGTTCTAGAACAGAAGAAACTGTAAATTATGAAATTTCTAAAATTATCAGAAATAAAGTTAAACAATCAGGAACATTAACCAGACTTTCTGTTGCTGTTTTGGTTGACGGTGTTTATGAGAAAAATGAGCAAGGAGAAGTTGTTTACAGAGATAGAAGCGCTCAAGAACTTGAAAAAATTACATTATTGGTAAAATCTGCTGTTGGTTTTGATGCTGACAGAGGAGACAGTGTTGAAGTTGCTACCATGAGATTTGTCGGTGAAGAAGATCTTTTGGTAGAAGAAGCAGAAGTTTTGATATTTGGCTTCAAGAAGAGCGAAATTATTAAGATGGCAGAAGGTTTAGGAGTAGCAATAGTTGCAGTATTGATTATATTGCTTGTAATCAGACCGTTAATTAATAATGCATTTGAGGGTGGTTCGGGAGTGAATGAAGGCAAGTTAATCAGTGACGCATCAGAAGAAGAAAATATGCTTTTGTCTAACTTCTTAAATGATGAAGATTCTAGTGCTGAAGATCTTATTAATATCAATAAGATAGAGGGCAGGGTTAAGGTGTCATCACTTAAGAAGTTGAATGAGCTTGTTGGTAAAGATCCGGAAACAACGGTTAACATTATCAGAAGCTGGTTATACAGAAACGATAATCAGTAAGGAGACTTTTAAAGATGAAAACAAACATTATAGATGACTATAACTTAATTTCCGGACAGCAAAAAGCCGCCATACTGATGCTATCTTTAGATGAAGAAAAATCCTCTGCCATTTTTTCATTAATGGATGATGAAGAAATCAAAGAACTTTCTGTAATTATGGCTTCTTTGGGCAAAGTTAACTCTTCTGTTATTGAGCCGTTATTTGCAGAATTTACTGAAAGAATGTCATCTTCCGGCACACTTATCGGTACATTTGAAAGCACAGAAAGATTGTTGGCTAAAGCTTTAGATAAAAGCAAAGTAACTTCTATTATGGAAGAAATAAGAGGCCCTGTTGGTAGAACCATGTGGGATAAGCTTGGTAATGTAAATGAACACGTTTTAGCCACATATTTGAAAGGCGAATATCCTCAAACTATTGCTGTAATTTTGTCAAAAATTAAACCTGATCATGCAGCTAAAGTGATGGCGCTTTTGCCTGAAAAATTTGCCATGGAAATTGTGCTGAGAATGCTAAAAATGGATTCTGTTCAAAAAGACGTTTTAGACGGATTGGAAAAAACTTTAAGAAAAGAATTTATGAGCAGCTTGTCAAAGAGCACCAGAAGGGATTCTCACGAACTTATTGCAGATATTTTCAATGCTTTAGATAGAAACACAGAAACCAAGTTTATGGAAGCATTAGAAGAAAGAAACAAAGAAAGTGCAGAAAGAGTAAAATCTTTGATGTTTACATTTGAAGACTTAATCAGAATTGGTTCGCAAGGTGTTCAAGTTTTATTGAGAAACATAGACAAAGAAAAGCTTGCCATTGCATTAAAAAGTTCTTCAGACAATATCAAAGACTTGTTCTTTAACAATATGTCTGTCAGGGCCGGTAAAATTATCAAAGAAGATATGGAAAGCATGGGTCCTGTTCGCCTAAGAGATGTAGAAGAAGCGCAACAATATATTGTAAGCACCACCAAAGATCTTGCTAACGCTGGAGAAATTGTCATCAGTGAAGGCAGAGAAAGTGATGAGCTTGTATATTAAGGACACAAAGGATGGTTCAGTTGCAAAAATTTTTATTTGATAATTTTGTTATTAAGGAAAATGATTGTGTTGAGCAAACTCAAGACTTGCCCGAAGATAATCAGCCAGAGATTGTTGCTGAACAGGAACCGATTGAGCCGGTTGTGGAAATTGCAGATATTGTAACCTTTTCTGAAGAAATAACCAGTTACTCTCAGCAAGAATTTGACAAGGCAGTGTCAGAGGCAAAAGAGCAAGGGTGGTCTCAAGGATATAATCAGGCACAGCAAGAACATGATGAAATAAGTGAAAAATTATTGGAAAATATCAGCAACAACATGCAAGAACTTATTTCGCAAGGAGATTCTTTGGCACAGATCTATGAACAAAGGAATAAAGATATTTGCATGGCCATTATCCAAAAAGTTGTCCCAGGTCTTCTTGAAGATCATGCTCAACAAATTGTTTCAGATTTTTTGGAAAAAAATTTTAGTAATATTATCAAAGAAGACAGATTGTGTTTTTGCCTACACCCTCAAATAGTCTCTAAAATTGCACCAAAAATAGAAAATTTGGCAAAGAGCCACGGATATACGGGAAAGATATCTATCAAAAAAGATGAAAATTTGATGATTAGCGATTGCAAAATTTTATGGGACAAAGGTTCGGCAGAAAAAAATACAGCTGGAATAATTACAGAAATAAAAAATATAATATCGGGAAGGAAAAATATAAATGGTTGATAAATTAGAACTTGATGAGCTGAACGAAAGCAGCATTTTAAAAGAAGAAAATGTTATGAATTCAAGTATTGCAGAAGACGAACAGTTTGTTCCGTCAAACTCATCTGACCTTGAAGCAATATATGATATTCCTGTAAAGGTATCTGCAATTTTGGGCAAAACAAACATGAAAATAAGCCAACTTATGCAGTTAAATAAAGGAACAATTATAGAGCTTGATAAAAAAGTAGGGGAAGCCATAGATATATATGTAAATAACAATTTGGTAGCCAAAGGAGAAGTTGTTGTTGTAGACGACAAACTTGGCATTACCATGACAGAAGTTGTTAAAAATATAAGCAAATAGCAAAGGCTGATATTTATGGAACTGTTAATAATAGGCACATTAGAAGGACAAATCGGCGCTGCCAGCAAGATAGCAATCTCGCAAGGTGGTAATGTAAGTATTGCCGACAGCCTAGAAACAGGATTAGATATATTAAGGTCAGGCAAGCACATTGAGCTTGTTATGATAGATGTAAAATTAGATGTATATAAACTCATCAGTTCTTTGCAAGAAGAACGTATCAATGCGCTTGTTGTAGCCTGCGGAGTAGCAAATGACACCAGTCTTGCCGTAAAAGCCATTAAAGCAGGTGCTAAAGAATATATTCCTCTGCCTCCTGATGCAGAGTTGATTGGTGCAGTTCTGGCAGCAGCCACCAGAGAAAATCATGCTTTAATATATGGCGATAAAAGAACAGAAGATATATTAAAACTTGCCAGACAGGTAGCTCCTTCAGAAGCCAACATATTGCTGACAGGTTCAAGCGGAACCGGAAAAGAAGTTTTTTCTCGTTTTATTCATGATAATTCAAAAAGGGCTAATAACAAGTTTGTTGCAGTTAACTGCGCAGCCATTCCCGAGGCCTTACTTGAATCAGAGCTGTTTGGATATGAAAAAGGAGCTTTTACCGGAGCCGTTGCCAGACGTATTGGCAAATTTGAAGAAGCCAATAACGGCACTTTGCTTTTAGATGAAATTTCAGAGATGGATATAGGCATACAAGCCAAATTACTCAGAGCCATTCAAGAAAAGGTTATAGACAGATTGGGAGGAAAAGACCCAATTAAAGTAAACACCCGCATTATCGCCACTTCAAACAGAAATTTGCAAGAAGCCGTGGATAAAGGCTTGTTCAGACAAGATTTGTATTACAGATTAAATGTTATTAATATCAACATTCCGGATTTAAAAGATCGCAAGGAAGATATACTTGTTTTGGCCAAGCACTTTGTAAACAAGTATTCACAATTAAATTCCATAGATGTAAAGCCGTTAAGTCCGCAAGCAGAACAAAAGCTTATGAACTATGATTGGCCTGGCAATGTCAGAGAACTGGAAAACACCATACATAGGGCAGTTTTGCTAAGTTGCGGAGAACAAATAGAAGACAGTGTTATTACTGTTAGTGGTTCAACCACACAAGCAACATCTTCATCAGAAACATCATCTGCACAGGTTGGCACAACGGTTGCCAATATGGAAAGAAATCTGATAATAGATACGCTTAAGCATACCTTTGGCAACAGAACCACAGCTGCCGGTATTTTGGGAATATCAATCAGAACTTTACGCAATAAGCTTAAGCAATATGAAGATGCCGGGTACAGCATCCCAAAATCTGGAGAGGAATAAAATAAACCATGGCACAAACAAAACAGAACATAGGCAGTGCATTTGGCAACAAATCAATGAAAGATATACTTTTATCGGCCATTAAAAGAGGAGATATTTTGTTTGCCTTTGCCGTAGTGCTTATGTTGGTAATTTTGATATTGCCAATGGCACCATGGGTTTTAGATATAGCCTTAGCATTTTCCATTACGCTTGCGGGTTTGGTTTTAATGACCAGTATTTTTATAGAAAAACCAAATGAATTTAGCGGTTTTCCACTTGTTTTGCTGTTAACCACATTATACAGACTTTCATTAAACCTTGCATCCACACGTTTAATTTTGGCCAACGGACATAAAGGGCTTGGAGCTGCCGGTGAGGTAATACAAGCTTTTGGCGGATTTGTAATGGGCAATAACTTTGTTATTGGCGTTATTGTTTTTGCAATTTTAATTTTGGTAAACTTTATTGTAATTACCAAAGGTTCTGGCCGTATTGCAGAAGTTGCAGCCCGTTTTGCATTAGACGCAATGCCCGGCAAGCAAATGGCTATTGACGCAGATTTGTCTTCCGGATTAATAACAGAAGATCAGGCCAGAAGCAGAAGAGAAGAATTGTCTAAAGAAAGTTCTTTCTATGGAGCCATGGATGGTGCTTCAAAATTTGTAAGAGGAGATGCAATCGCTTCTTTGTTGATCACTGTAATTAACATTGTTGCCGGCATTATTATAGGCATGGCTCAAAATGGCATGAGCTTTAGCGAAGCTGCAGATGTTTACATGAAACTTACGGTTGGCGATGGCTTGGTTTCTCAGATACCTGCATTGGTAATTTCTGTTGCTGCCGGTATTTTGGTTTCCAAAGCAGGTATGACAGATGCAACAGACAAAGTTTTGTTTGATCAGGTTACCAATTATCCGAAAGCTTTGGGAATGAGCGGATGCTTGGCTTTATCAGTTGGCTTGCTTCCCGGTACACCACTTTTGCCGTTTTTGATTTTGGCGGTAATAACAGGTGGTACGGCATATTATTTGAATAAAAAACACATTGAACACAAAAAAGAACAAGAAGCTGTTTTTGAGGCAGAAAGCAAACAAAACAAACTTACCAGTATTGCCGATGAACCGATTACCAACGCATTGAAGATAGATTTGATTCGTCTTGAAATAGGTTATGGTCTGCTTCCGTTGATTAATGATGAAAGTAACAAAAAGCTTACAGATCAAATAAGAGTATTAAGAAAAGCACTGGCTCTTGATCTGGGTTTTGTAATGCCTTCAATCAGAATTCAAGACAACATGCAATTAGAGGCAAATGAATATAACATTTATATTAAAGAGGTAAAAGCCGGCAGAGGAGAATTAAGACCTACACAACTTTTGGTAATGGACCCTAAAGGAGAGCCGATTACACTTGCCGGAGAAAATACCGTAGAACCTACTTTTGGCTTAAAAGCTATGTGGATTGACCAGTCGTTAAGAGAAGAAGCAATGTTTAGAGGGTATACGGTTGTTGATCCCTCAACTGTTGTAACCACCCACATTACAGAGCTTGTAAAAGATAACATGCCTGAACTTCTTTCTTATGCGGAAACAGCAAAACTTCTAGATGAATTAGATAAAGAACATCAAAGATTGATAAAAGAACTTATTCCAGCCAAAATAAGTTTGGGCGGTGTTCAAAGAGTGTTGCAAAATCTTCTTCAAGAAAGAGTGTCTATCAGAGATTTACCCACAATTTTAGAAGGAATATCAGAAGCTGTTGTAAGCACCAAGAGCTTAATAATGATAACAGAACATGTAAGAAGCCGTTTAGCAAGACAAATTTCTCATGCAAATTCCAATGAATTTGGAGTTATTTCATTGGTAACACTGTCTGCAGAATGGGAACACAGCTTTGCAGAAGCTATTATTGGAGAAGGAGATGAAAAACAGCTTGCTATGGCGCCTTCGCTTCTTCAAGGGTTTATCACAAAAGTCAGAAACACACTTGAAGAGCTTGCCGCTCAAGGAGAAATGGCGGTTTTATTAACCAGTCCTGCTATAAGACCATTTGTCAGGTCAATTATAGAAAGATTTAGACCAATGACGGTTGTTATGTCTCAAAATGAAATTTATTCCAAAGCCAAGATTAAAACTCTTGCTCAGATATAGGTTTTAACATGGCAATAGAAGAAATAATAGCAGACAGTATTGAGCAAGCTAAAGATCACTTATATAAAACTCTTGGTCCCGATGCTATAATTTTGGAACAACAAATTTTGCCGGATTCAAAAATTTTGGTTAAAGCCAGCAAAAAAAATCAGACAACATTAGATATTCAAAGTATTTCTAATATTTTGGAATATCATAGCTTTTTGCCCCAAACAAAAGAAGCCTTTTTAACGTATGCCAAGCATTATTTTAATAAAACCGGAGTAGATAATCATCATTATCTGCTACAACAAGCATGTCAGCGTTTATTAAATTTTGAAGATTTTTTGCAAACCGGGAATAAGTTAAAACTTTTTACCGGCATAAGCGGTAGTGGCAAGAGCACAGGTATTGCTAAAATTGCCACCAAAATAAAAATGCAACAACAAACTTGTTGTATTGTCAGCACAGATTGGAAAAAAGCCGGAGCAAATTTAGGTTTGGAAGCATTTGCAAAAATTTTGGGAGTAGATTTTTATTTTTGCCAAGATGCCAGGTCTTTATATAATTTGCTAAAAAGCATAAAGAATAAATATGAAATAATACTTGTAGACACCCCCGGAGTAAATCCTTTTGACACACAAGAGGTAAACAATCTTACGGAATTTACTCAGGTTGAAAAATTTGATACCATACTCATATCAGATTCTGGAAGAAACACTCAGGAAGCGGTTGAATTTGGTTCAATGTTTTATAATTTAGGAGCAAGATATTTGCTTGCCACTAGATTTGACTTAACACACAGAATTGGTTCAGTAATCAGTTTGGCCAATCAATTTCAGTTTGGCATATGTTATGGAAGTGTAAGTGACAGTATTGCTCATGGTTTAAAACAAATAGACAGCCAAATTTTGGCAAAGATTTTGGTGGGGTAACATGGTGTTAAAATCAGATAACAATATCATATCCATAGCGTCTGGCAACAAAGCAGAAGTTGGTAAAACATGGTTTTCCGTAACTTTATCACATGCTTTAAGTTTACTTGGTAACAAGGTTTTACTGTTTGATGGAGATTGGGGATTAAGTAACGTTAGCTTACAGCTTGGAATAAAAACAGATTATGACATTAATGATGTTTTATTAAACAAAAAAGCATTAAACCAAATTATATATAACAATGACAATAAAAAATTAGATATGATTTTACAAAAAGCCGGTAGCATTGGCCTGGCATCTCTTTCAATAGGGCAAATGCAGGTTTTGGGAGAAGATTTAAAATTAATGGCAAAATCATATGATAAAGTGGTTTTAGATACTGCTACCAATTCAGAAAATCCGGTTCATACATTGTCTTCTATTGCTTCAGAACAAATCATTATCAGCAGTGCAGACCCCAGTTCATTAACAGAAGCATATGAACTTTTGCGCAACATTCGTAAACACCAGCCGGAAAAAGAGATAAAAATTGTAATTAATCTTACGCAAAGTTTGTCTGAAGGGCACCGAGCTTATGAAAGTTTAAGAAAAGCCAGTGCAGAATATTTAAATTATCAACCCCAACTGCTCGGAGTAATAAGAAGAGATGCCAGAGTAAGAGATTCTATCAGAAACAGAGTTTCTATTATTAGCAGATATCCAAGCAGTGAAGCCAGTTTAGATGTTATGGAAATAGCCAAAAGGTTGATATAATGGACACACTGCTTAACAACATAATCTCTCAACAAGGTATAGATGGCACTTATGTTGCTAAGGATAGTATGCTTGGTGTTATAGAAGGTATTTCTGCACAACAGTTAAAAGTATCTGTAGGTAACAGCATTTTTTTGCAGATTATATCCCAGCAAAAGGGGATTTTGCAAAGCAAGATTAGTCCAGACGGTCAAAATTTTATAGATGTAAATATAAAAACCTCATGCCAGCAGAACTTTGAACTTAACCGGCAGTTAACGGCACAGGTTGTTAAAGTATTACCGCAAAAAATAGAAATAAAATTTACAGATAACATTTCTGTTAACAATCAGCCTAAATTGGCAGATTCTCCGTTGTTGCAAATTAAATCTTCTTCAACTCCGTATATGCATTTTGCAAAAGACGGAATAAGAGTTGAACAAATTTTATCAAGTATTGTTGATTTTGATAATTTGTCTCCAGAAATAAAAACAGAAACTTCAAATTATTTTTCTCGCATAAATTTATTGGTTAAGCCGATAGAAATAAAAGTCTTGCCGGAAAATGAAAACAAAATTATCAATATGCAACAAGAAATTTCATCTTCGGTAAAACATATTTTGCAAACCCCAAATAATTTACCAGATACAACTTTAAATCAGATTGCAAATGTATTTAAAAACCTTATCGGCAAACAAGGTTATATAGATATTATGCCAAAATCTGTTCAAAACAGCTTAATCACAAGCATCCCCAATGGAACATATACAGAAAATATTATACCGACACCATGGGGCAATGTGTTTACTCAAGAACAGTTAAATTTACCGCAAGAGAGTAAGTTAATTGTTGAAATTATTGGTATAAAAGAGCAAATTTCTCCTGATTCAAACAATATAACAGACAAGATTGTTAAACTTTTTTCAAATATTAAAAATCAGGAACAAGGTTCTGTAAAATTAGAAAATATCATTTCAAAATTGCCAAAACATAATGCAGATTTTACCGTGAATTTGCATAAAGTCATGCAGGCAATTAAACAAGATGATGTTAAAATGTGGCTTGGCACGGAATTAGTAGAAGAATTAAATTCTTCCGGTTTGCAAGGCAAAGAGCTTATAGGTGGCTTACAACAAATACTTTCAGAACAAAAGACACAGATTGCAAATTGGAAAATAATAGAAATTCCATTGGCAGATTCGCAACATCTTAATAAAATAAAAATAGCCATAAAACAAAATGATGATCAAGATTCTCAGCAGATGATTGCCAAACAACCAAGAGGAACCAGATTTGTTATAGATACAAATTTTACGGTCTTTGGAGAAATACAGTTTGACGGCTTTTGTGTTGCCAAAGAAAGAAGATTTGACCTTGTCGTTAGAACACAAAAACCTTTGTCGCAAAATCTTATTGTCGACATGATAAATTTATATAAAAAATCTCTTGTAGAAGTAAAATATGCAGGTAATATAAAAGTAAATTCACAAGAAAGTTTTATAAAAATAGATAAAGACAATACTCAACAGCTGGACGAGGGTTTTTGGATATGAAAACAGATGCACTTGGTTATTATAAAGTATTAAATGTTAGCATGAATTCTTCTGCAGAAGAAATAAAAAACAATTACAGAGAATTAGCCAAAAAATACCACCCGGATTACAACAAAGAAGAAAGCGCAAAAGATATTTTTCAGCAGATATCACAAGCATATGACGTTTTGTCAGATATAAAAGGCAGAGAAATATATAATGTTTTGAGTTTGATTTATGATAAGCAAAATTATCCGGATTTAGATTTGCTTGTAAACTTTTTTTGCCCTCAAGACAAAGAAAGTATAAATATCAGAAGCATATATGTTGAAAAAATAATCGGAAAAATAATCGGATATAAACACATTAACAGCAATAAAATTTGCAATTTTAAAACAGCAAGCAGAGAACTGTTAACGGCCTCTTTCATAAATTGGTTTTTTGGCTGGTGGTCTGTTAAAGGTTTCAGTAAGAACATACAAGCTATCAAAAATAATTGTGCGATGGTCTTTGCTAATGATGCAGAAAACTTAAAAATATCTTTGCATAACAGTGTATATTTCTTACTCAAAGAACAAAGACAAAAAGCCAACGCTTTTGCAAATTTAGCCCTAACATTTGCCGATTATCATGAAAAAGTTGTTATCCAATCATATAAAAACATTATAGGTTGTGAAAAAGATATTAAGTTACGCCCATGGAATAACAACAAACTGAAATATATTCAATATATTATGCCAACGCTTTTGATAATGATGATTTTTTCTGTATTTGCCGGAAAATATGTTGATCACAGTGCTTTTTTTCAAACACTTAAAAAAACAACCACGGTCAATAATTATGCAGAAATACAAAACAGAGGTAACACATATATAGACGATAGTGTGTTAAACATTATAAAAATTCCGTTAGATTTAAATGATGATAATACTTTGTATCACTTCACATCGGAGACCAAAGTTTTATATGGTCCTGATACACGTTTTGATGTGTTGACCACACTTCCGGCGCAAACCACTGTCAGAATTACCGGATATACGGCAGACAATAAGTGGTATAGAGTGATGTTGGACAATTCAGATATGGGTTACGTACCTCAAAGCGCACTTGTCAAGGGCATCGGATCACTGACGATTCCTGCTGATAGTAAAATCATTAAAAAATAGAGCTTATTGCAAAATTTGTTCAATAGATATTGCTAAACCGGTATTATCATCAGTTTCAACAAATACGCCATTAATTTTTCCATCTTTTGTACATGGAATAAGAGGATTTTTTGAAAAAGTCGGACCTAATCTGTTAATGGGTTCTTCTTTTTCAAAACCAAGTACTCCGTCATGGTTCCCGCACATTCCCACATCTGTGATATATGCGGTTCCTTTTGGTAAAATTTTTGCATCGGCCGTCGGCACATGAGTATGTGTTCCTGTTACCACAGACACACGAGAATCAAGATAGTGCCCGATAGCTTGTTTTTCAGAAGTTGCTTCAGCATGAACATCAACAAAAATAGCACTAATGTTTGCGCCCATAATATAATTTTTAAGCAATCTATCCAAAGCCACAATTGGTGGTTCCAAGCTTTCCATAAAAACTCTTCCCAACACCTGAGTAATCAGAATTTTTCTTCCATCTGCAAGTTGTGCTTCATAAAAGCCAAATCCTGGAGTATTTTCAGGATAATTTAGCGGGCGAACAATTCGTCTGTCTTCATTTAATATCGGCACAATATCTTTCTGGTCCCAAATATGGTTTCCCGATACCATTGCATCAACACCGGCTTCAATCAAAGATTTGTATGCTTTGGGCGTAATACCAAAACCATGCGAAGCATTTTCGCAGTTTACAATGGTAATATCAGGTTTATATTTTTGCTTAAGATGATCTAAAGAGTTAATAACTGCACTTCTGCCGGCTTTTCCGACAATATCACCCAAATATAAAATTTTCAATATTCAATCCTTGAGACAATTTAAAAAAATAGAAAGAGGGCCATAGGCGTCGTAGAGTTTACAATTCAACACGAACCGCTATAAACAAGGTGGTAGCAGTAGTAAACAGACCAGGATCTGCTCAGTGACCGCCCCCATAAAATGACGTTGGCTCGGAGAATATGCGGTCTTACGAACACCACAGCTATCTCTTTCAATCATCATTCTACATGTTTTTTATTTTTGTTGCAACTAATTTTATTTGATTATTCAAAGCGGTCAGCTTTTCGGCTAATTTTTCATCTAAATTACAAAGGGTTGTGTTGTCCACAAGATTTTCATCTGGGCTCAAAGTTTTGCTTTTTTTAAGTTCATAATTTTCATCTGCCATCATCAATGCCAGCATAACAAGCAACATATTTTCATTTACCTGTCCCACAGAAGCCCCCAAAGCAGTTGCCATGCTATCCAAAGTTCTGGACAAAGAAATAATTCTTGCTTCTTGTCCGTCCTCACATGCAATGGCGTATTCTCTTGAGTTAATTGATATTGTTACTTGAGCCATTTTCCAAAACCTTATTTAAGTTAGATATAGAATCATTTATTATATTGATTACTTGTTCTGTTTT
This sequence comes from Alphaproteobacteria bacterium, assembly GCA_045590955.1. Lineage (GTDB taxonomy): Bacteria > Pseudomonadota > Alphaproteobacteria > RF32 > CAG-239 > JAZNSB01. The sequence continues at coordinate 34,379 of JAZNSB010000041.1, forward strand.
GTCTTTCAAAATTTTACACTTTTCTTCATTATAAGTATTAAGCTTATTTTCAGTGTTTATTGAATTTTTCATTTCTTCTATATTTTTTTCTAAATCCAACAAAGACTGAGATATTTGTGATAAACAGTTCAAAGTTTTTGGCAATTTTTTTTCCATATCTCTACCTATATTTCATTAAACAACGATAGCAAAATAATATAAAGAAGTCAGATGCGCAAGATTAAAATAAAAAAAAATAAAAGCAAGTGAAGATTTTAGTTGCTAAAGATAAAAGATTAGATTAACTTCCAATAAAAAGACTAATAAGGAGATAAAGATGAAACAATTAGCAGGATCAATCAGAATTGGTTGGGTAATAGAATATAAAAACAAACCATGGACCATTACCAAAGCACAGCACATTAAACCGGGTAAGGGCGGTGCGTTTATGCAGGTTGAAATGAAGTCTGTGGAAGAAGGCACAAAAACAAATGAACGCTTCAGAACAGAAGACAGTATTGAAAAAATGATGGTGGAAGAAAAAGACGTTCAGTTTTTGTTTGAAGATGCCAGCGGATTAACATTTATGGATTCTGAAACTTTTGAACAATTTACCATGGCATCTGACATTCTTGGAGATTCCAGACCGTTTTTAACAGATGGCATGGATGTTGTGGTTAGCTTTATTGAAGGCAGACCTATTTCTGTTGAACTTCCTTTGCAGGTAACATGCACGGTTGTAGAAACAGAGCCTGTTATAAAAGGACAGACAGCATCTTCTTCATATAAACCTTCAATTGTTGACAATGGAATGAGAATTATGGTTCCTCCTTTTGTTGGAGTTGGAGACAAAATTATAGTATCAACATCAGAAGCCACATATGTAGAAAGAGCAAAATAAGATGTTTTATTTAACCCCAAATACCACAGTAATTGCAAATGCGGTAAAAAAAGCCGGTAAAATTCTTACTAAAGACTTTGCCGAAATAGAGCAACTTCAAAGTTCTGTTAACGGAGCTCAAGGATTTGCTTTGGCTTCAGTAAATAAAGTAAAAGAAGTTTTGGTTAATGAACTTAAAAAGGCTCGCCCAAACTTTGCTATTTTACAAGAAAATGACAAACCCACAGATAAAGCAAGCTGTTTTGTGATATGTCCTGTTTGTGGTGTTCAAAATTATATTAACGGACTTCCAAACGTTTGCATATCTGTTGCCATTGTAGAAAACAACGCCATTACTTGCGCAGTGATATATAACCCTATTACTGACGATATGTATTTTGCAGAAAAAGGTAGTGGCGCATTCAAAGAAGGTTTTAGAAATCAAGAGCGTTTAAGAGTTTCTTCAAAAAAAGAATTGGCAGATAGTATTGTTTTGTTTAATCAGGTGGATTCTTTTCCAAAAGAATTGTCTCAAAATGCAAGGGTTTTGGGTAATCCTGCACTTGATTTGGCAAAGGTTGCTTCAGGTAAGGCTGATGGTGCTGTTTCTAAAAACAACACGTTTGCACAGGTTGCAGCAGGATTTTTGCTTGTTAAAGAAGCAGGCGGTTGCGTTTATGGTTTAACTCAACAAGATATCAGAAGTGAACACCTTTTTGATGTTTTGCAAGAGGGCGCTTATGTTTGCACAAATTATAATTTGGGTAAAAAAATAAAAGAAACTCTTTAACTTATAAAAGGAGGAAACATGAAAAAGTTTGTATTGGTTGCAACAATATCTTTGTTTAGTTTTAGTGCCAACGCGCAGGACAGTGTCTATGTAGATTTATCTGTTTTAGATTCTCTTGGGCCTGTAACAGACAGCATTAAAACATCACCCTTGTTTCCGCCATATAAAAAATCATCTGATAAAAAAGTTGAAAAAATAGAAAAAAAGAACAAAAAACCTGTGATAAAAAAACTTGAAGTGGTAGAAGAAACAAAACCTGTTGTTGAAAATATTGCTCCTGTGAAGGATGTTAAACCTGTTATTACAGCACCAACTTTAGAAAAAGCAGAGGTTAAAGAGGTTGTAAGTCCATCTGTTGCAGAGCCAATGGCAGAAAAAATTGAAACCCAAAAAGAGACTAAAGCTCAGCCGGAAGTTCCTGTTGAAGCTCAGGCAGAAGCCAAATCAGATACTGTATCAGAGCCTGTTGTTTCTCAAGAAAAAGTAAAAACACAAGAACCAGAGATTAATAACATTACTTTTGCAGAAGGTCAGACCAAACTTGATGATGCTCAAAAAACTAAGATAGACGGAATCTTGAACAAATTTTCCGTAACAGAAAATAAGATAGAAATTATATCTTACAATACTCAGACAGGCAAAGATGTGTTCAAAAAACGCAGAGAAAGCCTTGATAGGGCTATATCTGTAAGAGATTATTTGCTTGAAAAAGGTTTTAGTTCATATAGCGTTCAAGTGTTAAATGCTCCGGATAAACAAGATAAGAGCAACACAGTTGAGTTAAATGAAGTAAAATAAAAAAAATACTTGCAAAAAACACATATTTAATATATAAAGCGATAAATTTTATAAGAATCGCAAGTTTTGGAGAAAAAAGATGAAAAAAGGAATTCACCCGGACTATCATGAAATTACATATGTAATGACAGATGGTAAAGAGTGCAAAGTTAGATCTACATGGGGTAAAGAAGGTGATGTTATGCGTCTTGAAATAGACCCTAAATCTCATCCGGTTTGGACAGGTGTTCAAAGATTGATGGATAACGTTGGTCAATTGTCTAAATTTAAGAGCAAATTTGGTAACTTTGGTCTTAAAACAGGTAACGACAACT
>JAZNSB010000042.1:0-1787 GCA_045590955.1 Alphaproteobacteria bacterium
CAAAATTTTCTGCTATTCCCCTTACTTTTCTTGCCATTTATATACTCCATATTTAGTTTTATATCTGACGAAGATAATTCAAAAAAAAAGCAAAAGCAACCTCTGAAAAAAAATAAATAATAAATATAAATTTATTACCAAAAATTAAACCTTTCTTAGGCAATTACAATATATAATTATGTCATAATTAACAAACTTTAAGGAATAAAAACATGGAAAAGAGCACCATTATAGGTTTTGTAGGCGGTATATTGGCTATTGGGTTTGGCATGTGGTTAAAAGGCGCAGACCCCCACGCACTCATTAACCCTGCCGCATTTCTCATTATCTTTGCCGGAACGGCAGCATCATTATTTAATGCATTTTCAATGTCCCAACTCAAAAAGTTTGGCACACTGTTAAAAATTATTTTTTCCGGTAAAAAACTTATTTCTAAACAAGAAGTATTAGAATTATATGTTTCCGTTGCCAAAACCGCCAAACAAGAAGGAACTATCGGTATAGAAAAAAAGGCCAACTCTGTTTCAGATCCGTTTATTAAATCTGCTCTCATGCTGGTTGCAGACGGTTTTAATGCAGAATTTATTGAAGAAGTTTTGCATTCAGACATTAAACAAATGGAAAACAGACACCTTGCAAATGCAACCATCTTTTCACAAGGTGGCATGTATGCACCAACTCTTGGTGTGTTAGGAGCAGTAATTGGTTTGATTGCAGCTCTCGGCAACCTTTCAGATATTGAACAACTCGGCCACTCAATTGCTGCCGCGTTTGTTGCAACCTTGCTTGGTATTTTTACAGGTTATGTATTGTGGCATCCGTTTTCAAATAAATTAAAACAGCTTTCTGCACAAGAAGTATTAATCAGAACCATGGTTTTGGAAGGTACACTTGCCTTGCAAAGCGGAGCAAATGCCATTGCAATGGAAAGTAAATTGCAAACATTCATTCCTGCAAATGAAAGAAAATCTCTTAGAAACGTTTAAAGAAAGAAGATAAAATGGCAAGAAAAAAAAGACATGAAGAAAAGCACGAAGATCATCCGGACGAAACCTGGCTGATACCTTATTCAGACTTGTTAACCTTGCTTTTGGCATTGTTTATTGTGCTTTTTGCATCATCCAGCTTAGACAAAAACAAAGCTGCACAAATCATGGAATCTCTAGCCACAGCATTTAGCTCAAGCACAGATTCATTAAGCAATACCGTAAGCAGCTTCTTTTCAGAAATAAAAGGACTCCAGCTTGGAGAAAATATTGCAATTGGTTCCGATTCGCAAGGTGCCATCATTGATATTCAAGATGTAGAACTTTTTGAATATGGAGAAGCAAAAATAAAAGATTCGGCCCTCCCAAGATTAAAATCTATTGCAGCCGTATTAAATGATAATCGCTACAAAAAATTTAGAATTATTGTAGAAGGAAACACAGACAACAACCCATTTAGCTCAGAAAAATTTGAAAGCAATTGGGAGCTTTCTGCTGCCAGAGCATCCGCTGTTGTCAGAGTGTTTATCCAAGCTGGTGTAGATCCTTACAGGCTCAGAGCAACAGGTATGGCAGATATTTCTCCAAAATATCCCAACTTTAATGCGTATAATGAGCCCATACCTGACAACCAACGTAAAAACAACCGTGTATCCATACACATAAATATGGGATATTAACAAAAAACAAAGAGCACCAAAATTGGTGCTCTTTGCGGAAATGCCGTTACGCTATTTCCTTTGTTTAACTTAATAAGAGAACAATCTATCCCTTATTTTCTAAGTCGGAGGCCAAGCGGTC
>JAZNSB010000043.1:0-22304 GCA_045590955.1 Alphaproteobacteria bacterium
ACATCATCTTTATTAGGAATAAAAGCTCCTTTATTTCTGTTTATTGCTATAATAGCAACATCCACTTTAAGATTGTTTTTTTCCCAATTGGCAATAGATTTGTTCATTAGATGGCATCCGTTTTGACATTTAACAGCCACCATTTGCAGGTCATCTCCGGCAATTTTGATTAATTCACAAGCTTCAGGCACTTCAAGTAATGAGCTGATGTGTTTGGCAATTTCCATATTTGGAGAAACAGCCAAATCTATGGGAATGTTTTTTTCATTATAAAGCGTATTCCAAATTGGTTCCAACAAATCTTTTGAATCTATTCTGGCCACTTTTTTTTCTATGTTAAATATAGAATACGCCACCTGGCAAGCCAGCATATTTTTTTGTTCAGAATCGCTTAATGCAAGCAACACTGTTGCATCTTGAGCCCCTGCTCTTTCTAAAATTTCCGGGTGTGAGGCATCTCCCAAAACGGTCAAAACATCATATTGAGATGAAACTTCATCTAAAAGTTTTTGGTCTTCATCAATTACAACAAGTTGGTCATCTGTTTGTGAAAGGTATTTTACAACACTTCTGCCAACATTTCCTGCTCCGCAAATTATTATTTTCATTGTTTATTTTCCTCCTGTTGCTGACAGATGCTAAAGTATGTATGTATTGCTTTTAATGCATCTTGTATATTATCTATGCGAACATATTGCTCTCTAAAACGTGTGGCTGAAGGCAAGCCCTTACAATACCAACAAACATATTTTCTTGAAAGAGGTAATGTTAATCTGGGACCATAGTATTCTTGTAAATATGATATATGTTGCAGTAAAGTTTCTTCAATTGTGTTTATACTGATTGTCTGTGCCTGTGTGCCATTTTCTATAAAATTATGAATTTGTGAAACCAGCCACGGACGACCCAAAGAACCTCTACCAACCATTAAACCATCTGCATTGGTGTGTTCCAGTGCTTGCTTTGCAACTTCAGGTGATGTAATGTCTCCGTTGGCAATTACCGGAATTTTTACTGTTTCTTTTACCTGTTTAATAATGTTCCAGTCCGCAGTTGAAGAATACATTTGAGCTTTTGTTCTGCCATGGATAGTAATGTATGATGCCCCGCATTCTTCACACATTTTGGCAAATTCTACGGCATTAACAGAGTTTTCATCCCAACCTTTTCTAAACTTTACGCTAACAGGCAAATGTGTGGCAGAAACGGTTGATTTTATGATATCAGATGCACGTTTGATGTCTTTCATCAAATAAGAACCTGCCTGATTGGCAATTATTTTTTTTACCGGACACCCCATATTAATATCTATTGAAGCTGCGCCTAAATCTGAACAAAGTTTTGCTCCGTGAGAAAATAATGCCGGATCTCCCCCTGCCAGCTGAACAATTACCGGATAGGGTTCTGTCCTTACATCTGCAATGCGATATGTTTTTGGGTTGTTTCTTTCTAATGCATTTACCATTACCATTTCAGAATATAGGTTACCTTGCCCGAATGAGTGCATTATTCTTCTAAATGGGGCATCAGTTATCCCCGCCATGGGAGCTAAATATACTCTGCTGTTATGGTCTAATATCTTTTGCATTATTGTATTTTATCCAATGCTTTTGCTAATATGTAATATACTTTTCCTATATCTGCACCTGAGATTACAGAAAGTAAAACTTCTGCTTTATCATTGTTTTGGGCTCTTGATATAAGGGTTTCAAACTCAGATAAGTATCTGCTGACAACATTTCTAAATTCAAGATTTTTCTCAAACTCTTTTCTAATGGACATAACCTGTTGTTTGCTCATATTCTTTGATAAATATCTGATAAATGCACCAACATCTCCGGCATAGTACTTTTTCCACAGTTCTTCTTCTGCAGAGGGGTTAAATATACGATTAATATCTACGGCAATACTTTCAAGCTTTTCAATAATTTGAGATGCACTGTTTAAAAAGCTGTCTGCACTAACATCTGCATAAGCTTTTTTCATCTCATCAAGCTGTTTATCTGTTTTGCTGCTGGTATCTATTAATGCATTTATTTGAGCATGTATAAGCTCTTTGAAATTTTGGGCTTTTGCCATTAAACCCTCTCCTTGAGTATCTAAGCTTAAGGCTGCTTCTTGAACTTCGTTCATGGTATTTCCAACTTTAGATATTGTTTCTTGAGTTGTAGCAACCAAAACACCGCTTTGTTTTAAGAAAACTTCACCAGAGTTTAAAATGTCATTTGAAATACGTTCTGCATTTGTGGCTATTTCTGCAATACTTGAACGCAATTTTTCTCCGGAATTTTGTAATCTTTGCTCTGTCATCTTGCTGGCTTCATCAAGCTCTATGCTCAAAGTTTTTAAGTTTGTGGCAAGGCCTTTTACCTTATCAAAAGCTTCTTGGGCTCTATTTGAAAGAGTTACAGATGTATCATTTAGTATGTTGTTAAATGAATTTACAAGCTCTTTGGTGTCTTCTGATATGTGCAACATCTTATCGCTTTGAGAGGTGATCATGTTATTTATTTCATACACTCCTGAGCTGGTTTCTGCTGTTACGGTATTAAAGTCTGACAGATATTTGTTATATATCTTCATGGCATCATCAAGTTTAGAAACAGAACTTGTAACTGCTGATGAAAAATCTTGACTGCTGTTACTTAGTAATATGCCATATTTTTCTATTTCTTTTGATGATTGTTTACTACTCTTTACAACATCTTCTCCTGTCTTGAGCAACTTGTCACCAAGCACGTCTATTTCATATGCCACCTTGGCAGAATTTTCTATTACGATATTGGTGTTGTCTTTGAACTGAGTATTAATTTCAGACATTTTTTTAGAAACTTCTACTGCTGCATCTGATAAAATCTTATATTGCTGAGCAAGAGAAGCTTCTCCTAATTTTGTTTGAGTTGATACAATGTTTACAATGTCTGTTAAACTATCTTTTTGGTGATCTAATACTTCTTTTAGATAATTTGATTGAGCTAATGATTTGGATAACAATGAATCTAATCTTTTGATTTGAGATTCATACATTATTCCTTCTTCTTTTGCTTCTTTCATTATATCATTTTTGCAATTTTGCAGCTGAGAACAATTATTATTTATCTCTGAAGAGATTAAAATTGCTGTATCTTTTACTTCCATCATTGTATTTGAGATGTTGTTGATATTCTCAGGGATAACCTCAAAAATACGTGCCAAATTTTCTTCAAGTGTTTGTAGCATTTGGGCAGAAGTGTCATTGTGAGCCATAATTTCTTTATCCATTTGCGCCAACTTATCCATTGAGGCAAGAGAATTTGAGGTGATAGTTTGTGTATGGCTGTTTATGTCTTCTTGCAACATACTCATGCGAGCAAATACTTTTTCTGTATTTTGTTCAATGGAAGCAACTTGCTTTTTAACATTGTTTGTAATGCTTGTGGCATTATCTGAAATTTTGTCACAAATATCATAAAATTCATTTTCTTGTTGCTTAAATAACAAATTGATGGCTTGTGCTTTATCATCAAATGTCTGCACAACTTCTGCAACATAGTTAACCGTTGATTCCGCAACTGCATTAAGGGCTTTGTTTTGGTCTTCAAAAGTGGTTAAAATTTCATTGTATTGACGTGCCGTGTCATTAAATGCTCTCTCTATATTTGATATTTGATCAGAAAGCATTTGAGAAATTTCTTTGGTTCTGTCAGAAACTTTGTTAGTGCTGATATCAATTTGTTTATAATGGTTATTAAGAACTCCTTCAAATCTATTGAGTTTTTCCATGTTATCAGACGTATGTTTATCAAATTCAATGGCTTGTTTTGCCATGTTGTTATTGATGGCAACTGTTTGTGATACAACATTTTCAGAATAATCAAGGGCTTGTTTCATTTGATCTTGTAATGCTTTTATAGCAGCTCCGGCTTCTTGATTTATCATGTTTGCAGTTCTTGAAAGTTCTTCAACCTGATTTCTGATTTCTGATTTTGATGTTTCTAAAGCAGTTAATGAGTTTGAAATCAGCTTATGCTGTTGACCGAGTGATGCTTCTGAAATTTGGTTTTGTGTTGCTAACAACGTTGTTGTTTCTGTAAATTTGGTATCATATTTTTCTACCATTGCATTGATGTTATCAAACTCTTGCAATGACATTCTTGTATTTGCCAAAATGGCATCTGATTTTTCTAAAACCTGATGGTGCAAATCTGTAATTGTATTGATAACATTTTGTGAGTATTGAGTAATTGCATTAAATCTATTTTGAACTGCTTCATCAATTCTTTCCGCAAAGTCTTTGATTGTTTCAAGATTTTGAGAAACCCTTAATACGTCATCAGAAACAATTTCCGTATGGTCATGAAGTTTTGATGTAAGGTTTTCTGATAATTGACCAAACTCTGTGGTCTTGTCATGAATGTCTTTTGCGCAATCATTCAGGTTTTCTGATATTTTCTCAGAAACACCGGTTAGGTTTGCTGTTTGTAAAGCAATAGTTTCTTCCAAAATATCTGCACGAGCGGCTACTTTATCTATTTCAAGAGTGATTTCCTCTCCATATTTAATAAACTTTGTAGCAAGTGCTTCTGATTTTTTATCAAGCTGGCTCATTTGACTGTTCATAAAATCTTGTTGCTGTCTTAAAGATTTATCTACTCCGGTTATTGAGCCATCAATAGTTTGGCTTATTTTTGCGTAGCCGTTGTTAATATAATCTGTTATTTGTTTAATTTTTTCTGCCTGTTCCTGAATTACCTGCATAAAATTTTTAAGGTTATTTTGTGTTGAATTTGCAAATCTGTCTAACATTTTGTTTGCATCTTCAATTTTGGCATTATTGTCTTCTGATATATCTTTCAGCAATGAAGTTGCTGTCTTCATCTCTTTGATATTTGGCAAAATTTTATCAAATATGTTCTTACTGTTTGCTGCCAATGTATTTGAATATTCTTCAAACTGTCCGATATTTTCTTTTAAGACAGATGCAGAATCTTGGGCTTTTTGGCAAACAATATCAAAATTTTGGGTAAGTTCATGAATGGTAGAGGAAAACCCGTTCATAGCGTGGTTTGAGTATTCATTAAGAGTTGAAAGTAATTTTGCAAATTCATCTGTTTTATGAGATAATTCTTCTCTAACGCCTTTGGTTTGTTGGTTGGCAAGTTGAGTAATTTCTTGCAATTTTACCACTTCTTGACGAATGGCATCTGTCAAAGCTTTTGCCGTGTTTGAACCGCCTTCTTGGGGATATATCATTTGATTGAGGTATGCACGCAAAAATTTTGCTTCATTTTTAAATGTTGTTCCTCTGTCAATGTATGCCATAATAACCCAGATAATTGCCAAAGGAAGTGTTACTCCGGCTAAAAATCCACCAAATTCATCGGGCATCATTAAGAACAGATTTGACCAACCAAAAAATTTGGTAATATATAACAAAATGATGGCAAACCAAACAATGGAAAAACCAATCATCATTTTATGCAAATTTTTGGTCATCCACGGAGTTTTCTTTTCCATATCCAAATCATATTCTGCTTTTGCATCTTCTGTGATAAATTTTGGTAAATTACTTGTATCTGATTGTTTTGACATTAAAAATTCCCCTTTAATTAATACTCCCCAGTATTTTTGTATAAACATATAACAATTTTTGCCACAGATAAAGCAAAAACCTTTGCTTTTGCCCGTTATCCACAAGATTTTTATATTTAGCTGATTATTCGTATCTTAGTGCTGTAATCGGATTTAATAAAGATGCCTTATATGCAGGATAAAATCCAAAAAATAATCCTACAAGACCGGAAAATATAAACGGAACCAAAACATATATCAGGCTTACTTGCATGCTGAAGGTAGAAAACATTTTCATAGCTTCAACACCGAGCAAACCGACAATAATGCCAATTATTCCGCCAATTAGTGATAAAACCAAGCTTTCCATTAAAAATTGCCATCTGATGTCCCAAGATTTTGCACCAATTGCCATTCTAATGCCAATTTCTCTAGTTCTTTCAGTAACAGAAACAAGCATGATGTTCATAATGCCAATACCGCCTACCAGTAATGAAATTGATGCAATTGAACCTAGCAAAATAGTTAAAACCCTTGTAGAATCTTCCATCATCTCCATCATTTGGGTCAAATTTCTTACTCTAAAATCATCTTCTTTGTTAAAACCGATATTATGTCTTTGACGCAGTAAAAGTGCAATTTCTTCTTCGGCTCTATATGTGCTTTGCGCATCATATGCCTGAACCTGAATTATTCTAATCATATCCGGAAAGGCAACCCCAATGGTTTTTCTTTGTGCTGTGGTAATGGGAATAAATACGGCATCATCTTGGTCTTGCCCCATACCGGATTGCCCCATAGCTGAGAGCAAGCCAATTACCAAAAACGGGTCTGATTTTATTCTGATGGTTTTGCCTATCGGGTCAACATCACCAAAGAGCTCTTTGGCAATGGTTTGACCAATAATTACCACTTTTGCAGCAGTTTTAATATCTGATTCATTAAACATTCTGCCGGACGCCAATGACCAATCTTTTATAATAAAATACCTGTTATCTGTGCCGGTAACTCCGGTTGACCAGTTTTGATTTCCGTAAACCAGCTGTTGTGCGCCCTGTAAAATTGGAGCAACAGTTTTAACAGAAGAAAGTTCTTTTGCAATGGCATTTGCATCTGCCAAGGTAAGCGACGGAGTTGAACCACCTCCCATTCTGGCACCGCCTGATGTTGTAGTTCCACCCATCACAATCAGCAAATTTGAACCCAATGTTTTAAGATTTTCTTGCAAAGAAACCTGTGCACCTTTACCAATGGCAAGCATAACAATAACAGCAGCAACACCAATGATTATACCCAAAGACGTTAATGTAGAACGCATTTTGTTGGCTCTGATTGCTCTAAAAGCTATTGATGATATTGTTTTTATTTCTATCATTTTTTATGTCTTTCATCACTGGCAATTTGTCCGTCCACCAATCTTATGGTTCTTTTTGCAAATTTTGCAATATCTTCTTCATGGGTAACCAAAATAATGGTTTTGCCGTATTGCTCATTAAGTTTGGTAAACAAATTCATAATTTCCACACTCATTTTGGTATCCAAATTTCCGGTTGGTTCATCTGCAAAAATAATGGGAGCATCATTTACAACAGCTCTGGCAATAGCCACTCTTTGTTGCTGTCCTCCGGACAGTTGCGATGGTTGGTGATTTATTCTTTCTGCAAGACCAACCTCTGTTAGCGCTTCTAAGGCTCTTTGTCTTCTGTTTGACGGGCTGATATTGGCATATAACATAGGCAATTCCACATTTTCAATAGCAGAAGTTCTGGAAAGCAGATTAAAACCCTGAAAAACAAAACCGATTTTTTTATTTCTAAGCTCTGCCAAGCCATCTGAATCAAAGGTGCTGATATCCGTACCATCCAAAAGATATGTGCCGGATGTTGGAACATCTAAGCACCCCAAGATGTTCATCAGAGTAGATTTTCCAGAACCGGAAGGTCCCATGATGGCAACAAAGTCTCCTTTTTCTATTTTAAGACTGATACCATGCAAAATTTCTATGGACATATCTTCCATATAATAACTTTTTTTGATATTTTTTAATTCTATTAAGCTCATTATCTTGGCATTCTTAACCTGGTTGATTTAGCATCTTTTACATTAGATTTGTTTTCTGTTAACACCTCTGTTCCCTCAGTCAATTCATCTGAAATAATTTGAGTGTTTACATCATCTGATATTCCGGTTTTAACAGAAACTCTGGTTGGCTTTGCATTCTTTAGCACCCAAATTCCTTTATCCGGATATCTTTTTACAGTTCCGTCTTCTTGAGTAACATAAAAGCGCAAGGCTTTGTTTGGAGCTACTAAAATATCTTTCATATGAGCGGTAATGATTGATACGTTTGCGGTCATTCCCGGTCTAAATTTAAGATCTTTATTATCTATATCAATAATCACCTCATATGTTACCACGTTTGAATTTGTAATAGCCTGATTTCTAACCTGAGAGACCACGCCTTCAAACATTACATCCGGATACGAATCGATATTAAAATCTACTTTTTGGCCTTCTTTTACCTTTGCAATATCTGCTTCAACAACAGATGCTTCTATTTGCATTTTGGTCAAATCTTCCGCAACGGTAAACAATGTCGGGGTATTAAAAGAAGCCGCAACGGTTTGTCCTTCTTCAACCTCTTTTGAAATTACAATACCATCAACAGAAGAATATATTTTTGTATATGCCAAATCTGTTTTTGCAGTTTCAAGAGCAGCTTGCGCTTGTGAAACCTGAGCCTGTTTCAGCTTTAGCTGAACAACGGCATTGTCATAATCTCTTTGTGCCGTTTCAAGCGATTGGTCTGTTGCATATTTTGAAGCATTTAATTTTTTAATTCTGTTTAGGTATTTTTTATAATACGCAATATCGTTTTTTATAACATCAACCTCTGCCATTCTAATTTGCAAGGCTGCTTTTCTTTCTTCTACGTTAGATTCAAATTTTTGCGGGTCTATTATGGCTAAAAGTTGACCTCTTTTTACAGGAGAATTATAGTCCACAAAAATTTCCTGCAAAGTGCCGGAAACCTGTGAACCGATTGACACAATAGAAATCGGGTTAATTATGCCCGAAGCGGTTACTTTTTCTACAATATCAGCCTTATACAGTTTTTGAGATATATATTCTTGTTTAGCACTGCCTGAATTTGAAAAAACCGCATATGCACCGGCAGAAAGCGCCAGTAAACTAACACCTATTATCAAATATTTTTTCACGAAAATTCTCCATTAAAAAATGTTTTTTTAATTTTATATGGCAAATTGTTAATTTTTTAATAATAAAGCATGATTTTTATAATTGACGTAAGGTGATTTTTTGTATATACTGATGGGAGTTAACTATTTTTATAAACCCTATATTTATTTTAAAGCTTATGAATCAAAAAGAAAATTATCTTCAATTGAAATCTGCTTATGATAAAGCAGATAGTCTTCTAAAAAAGACAGCTTGGACAAAAGATGATGTAAACACCGCAACAGAAGTATTTCATCATTTGGGACATTATCAGGCAATGAAAGACACTTACAAACAGTTGATTGTGAGAGTCTTGTATTACCGTGGTAGCGGTGCAAACAGATTGCAGAAAAAGGCATTGAAGTTTGCAAAAATGTGCAAAATTAACGTCCCTAAAATTTGCGGATTGAACGACAGCTATCCAAACTGGAAACACAAAGATGGAGAGACAGCAGAAATCATTTTGTCTCATCCAGACTGTTTTGTGGTCGGGCTTGAAATGCATTACGGAACTCTCGCAAGACGAGTTCTGGCATGGCAAGATAAATCCGGAGATAATGTTCACGCAGAACATTTGAAACAACTCGCACGTTTAAACTGATGCTTATGAATGAACGTAAAATTGAAAAACTTCAAAGGAAGTTCTTGAGGGAAAAACTTCAAAGGAACTTCTTGTTTGACGGTAAAAAAAACATTCCAAATCAAGTGAAACAAAAAACAAAAAAAAGAATGACAAAACTTGAAAGAAAACAGATTGAGGAATTGAAAAATTCCCCAGAGGCAAGAGCCAAAAGAGAAAAAAGAGCTCAAAAGGCTCGGGCAAAAGCACATGACGACGAACAACGTCGTTTGCTGGAAGCGGAAACACTGTTTGGAAGCCTTGAAGATGATGAAGAGGAGGAAGAATTTCCTCTGCTATCTTTACCTGAACAGAAAGTCGGCCTGCTTCTGGAGGAGCTGGTTCAGTTCTTAAGGTCGCAAAGAAAGGAGAACTTTATTAAAGGCGGAGGTAAAATTGACTTATCAAAGCCTAAAATGCAGGAGATTGGAAAGTATCTCTCAATCAAAAGATACCGAAAACTTTCAGCAAAACACAGCGAAAACTGTGTTCATCTGATCTGCGAGGCTCTGAAATTTCCCAACAAGGAAGTCAAAAACATGGCTTTGTCATTGTTGCAGGAAATGATTAACCAGAAAAGGTTTGATGTGGCAATTTTTACCTACATCTACTCCAGAGACCATGTGCCATCAGGCGTAATGCGAATTATGCTGGATGAGAAAAACATTCCGGTATTCAAAGACCTCGGCGCTGACTACTGGCTACCGTCAGGCATCAAGTATCAAAAAGTTAATGAAAAAGAAAGGATGAAGGTTATCTCTGCCATTACAGACGAACAAACAAGGCAAATTCAGTTAAAGAAACTGGAAGAACGAATAGCCTTGTTGGAACAGCTCGGTATGATCTACAAATACCGATAGTACTTTAAAAAAACGCACCCCTGTTGCCTTTTGGCATGGGGGTGCCTTTTTTTAAAAAACTTATTATCTGCTCTCTTTTATTGCATTAACGTTTCTGTTGAAAGCTTCGTTGGTTAAATAATCTTCTAAATCAACAGGAACTCTTAAACGCCAATTTGGATATTTATCTTTATTGGTGCCGGGAAGATTTTGCATTTTTTCTACTTGGAAAACATCTAAAAGATCTGTTAAAAACACCTTAGATGCACTGCGAGAAACCAATCTATGAACAGCCTCTTCCATGCCCTCGGGAAAATTTTCTCCATACAGATAATCTGAAAGTCTGCGTTTATCAAAACTCCACGCATCATTTGCATCAAGCACTTTTAACAGCATTTTTCTGTCTGCTTCTCTTTTGCAAAACTGTTGGTGCATACTTTCATCTGTTTTAAGTATTCCTACCCTGCGAGAAGTTTGCAAGTCTTTGCCAAACCACCAACATCTTAATGGTGCCATATCGTGTGTGCCAACAGATACAAAGGAATTTACAGGATATTCGTGCGGATATTTAAAGTCTCCCCAACCTTCTGACCATCTTTGTGCCCACAAAACACTAAGTGAATAGATGTTGTTTTCTGATAATTTATCTAAAAATCCGTCCGGAACATTACCTATACTTTCTCCAACTATAGCACACTTGTTTAAATGGCTTTCAAGAGCAACAATGCCCAACATGTCTGAAAAATTATATGACAGATATGTGCCACTTTTTTTGTCATCAGGAATGATGTATAAACGCATTAAGCTCATTACATGGTCCATACGCAATGCACCGGCAAAGCGCATATTGGCACGCAAAATTTCAATAAACGGTTCATATCTTAAATCTTTTAATTTGCATGGATTAAATGCAGCCAATCCCCATTTTTGTCCGCCGGGGAAAAATGCATCCGGTGGGGCTCCAATGCCGGCTTCTTGAATAAAGATGTCTTTATTGCCCCAAACCTCTGCAGAATTGTGTCCTACTCCTACTGCCAAATCTCTATATAATCCGACAGACATATTTTGGTTTTCAACCTCTTGATAGGCTTCTTGCAGTTGTTGGTAAGCAAGCATTTGCAAAAACTTAAAGAATTCAACATCTTGTTTATTTTTTTCTAAATACTGTTTTGTTTCTTTGGAGTTTATGTCTTGTAAGCCTTTATCCCATTTCTTCCAAAAATCTGCTTTTTTTGTGGCATATTTATTATTTATACTCTGAAAAAGTGCCAATTTTGTAAGTTGACTTCCCATGTCTGCAGAAAACTTATTTAATTTGCTGATAAATTTTTTATCTGAACTTTTTTGTTCAAAAATTGTCTGTAATGCTTTGATTTTGAGATTATAAACCTGGGTATAGTTGATAAGCTCCTGCATCTTGATTGAGCATATTTCCTGACGCAGATTTGGAACTATATCTTCTTTAAAACCATCAACTCTTTCTACATCTATATATATGGGGTTTAAAAACAGTCTGCTGATAGAACAATACGGACTGGCATCTTCGGGATTGTTATGAAATAATGTATTTAGCGGATTTATTCCGATTATCCCCGCTCCTTTTTGTCCGCAAATTTTGATAAATTCTTTTAAGTCCGTAAAATCTCCAACTCCCCAGTTCCTTTTGCTCTTTAATGAGTATAACTGAAGCGCAAAACCCCAAATTTTTGAATTTTTTAAGGCATCTTGTTCGTAACAGCCATGAGGACATATGGCCAACAAACTGCAATAATTTTTGTCATTATATTGCAAGTCTAATGTATAGTAATTTGGAGCAAATTTTTTATGTATGTTAAAGATGATTTTTTTATATTCTTGATGTCCTATAAAGTTTCTTTCACCATTGTCGGTTATGCTATAAACAACATCTTCTCCTTGGCATAATACTTTAAAATTATTTTCATCAGCAGGAACAACCGCTTCAAAACATACTTCACCTTCTTTTACAACATATATGTTTTCTAATGTATATTGCCATCTGCGGTTTTGATGTTTTTTTAGAGAATCTATCACATCTTCGTGTGATGCCGTTTTATATCCCAATTCCCAAGCCAAAAATTTTATTACGTTCTCATCTGCTTCATATGTGCTCTTTTGCATTCCGCTGTCTGAAAACGTTGTGTATATTCCTAATTTTTCTGCAAGTTCCTGTAAGTTTTTTTCCATGATTGCCTACTATGAAATTTCTAACAATGTAACACTCCATGCCGGAATAGATACAATTGCCGAAGATGAAAGTTTATCTTCTTGGTTAAATGATTTTGTGCTATCAAAAACAAGTTTCCAGTTGTTCTGAGCCCCAAAATCCGGAAGTTGCCAACTGATGGCCGTGGAGTTGGCGTTTAGTATGAACAGCAAATGTCTGGTGCCTGTATATATGTCATAAGAAAGGGCTTTTCTATCTCCGCTTTGCCAATCGTTATTACCAAATTCTCTGCCACATTCCATATACCAGGTAATGTCTTTGTATTTGCTGTTTTTAACAGGTTGTCCGGTAAAAAATTTGTATCTGCCGAATATCTTTAATTTTTTACGCAGACTGATGAGTTCTTTGACGTATTTATAAAACTCTTTGTCTTCTTGGCTTATTCCAAGCCAATTAATCCATGTTAAACAGTTATCTTGACAATACGGATTGTTATTACCGTTTTGAGTTTTACAAATTTCATCCCCTCCAACTAACATTGGGGTACCAAAAGAAAACAACAATGTTGCCATCATGGCTTTTTTTCTGAGTAGTCTGTTTTCTAAAATTAGCTGATTATCTGTTTGACCTTCTTCTCCGGAGTTCCAGCTCCAATTTGAATTGGTTCCGTCTTTGTTTTCTTCTCCGTTTGCGGTATTGTGTTTGTCATTATAAGAAACCAAGTCTTCAAGACAAAAACCATCATGAGCAGTAATAAAATTGACACTGGCACTGATGTTGCGATTATTATAGTTAAAGATATCGGAAGAACCACTTATTCTGCTGGCAAGCTCTGCAATTTGGAACGTATCTCCTTTCCAGAATCTGCGGACAACATCTCTGTATTTATCATTCCATTCTCCAAACATAGATGGAAATGCTCCAAGCTGATATCCGCCATATCCGACATCCCAAGGCTCTGCTATTAATTTAACCTGTTTTAAAACCGGGTCCTGCCTGATTGCATATAAAAATCCGCTTTGTTGAGAAAAATTATTTGGTGTTCTGCATAAAGTGCAGGCCAAGTCAAATCTAAAGCCGTCTATATGTATTTTTTCTACCCAGTATCTAAGTGAATCCATTACCAAATTTAATACATTAGGATTATATAAATTAAATGATGCACCACAACCTGTGGAATCGTAATAATATCTTTTATCTTCAGCTTTTAACACATAATATGATGCGTTATCTATGCCTCTATAGCACAGAGTGGGGCCAAGCTGGTTACCTTCACCAGTGTGGTTATATACAACATCTAAAAAAACTTCCATACCATTGGCATGAATTTTTTTGACCATATCTTTTACTTCATCAAGGCTATCTGTGGCTAAAAACGACTGTTCGGGAGCAAAAAAACTAAAGCTTTCATAGCCCCAATAATTATCTTTTACAAAGCCTTTTTTATGGCGATTTCCAAAAAAAGTATGAATAGGTAATAATTCTATTGCGGTTACGCCTAAATTCTTTATGTGAGATAAAGCTTCATCGTCGGCAAAGCCTGTAAATGTGCCTCTATATGCATCTGCAAGCCATGGTGCCAATTTACTGTGGCCTCTTAAATGTGTTTCATAAATAATGGTGTTTTCTATGCTATGATTGGGTCTTATATCATCTGAAAAATCATAAGAATTATCATCTATAACAACAGATTTTGGAACATATGGCGCACTGTCTAATTTACTAAAAGAAAGATCTTTTTCCGGTGCATCAGGATCATACCCCAAAATGGCTTTGTGCCATATTAGTTTGCCGACAAATTTTTTTCCATACGGATCATATAAAAGTTTGTTAGGGTTAAATCTGTGTCCTGCTTGCGGTGCATACGGACCATATACTCTGTATCCATATACAAGACCGGGAGTAGCACCTTCTAAATATATGTGCCATATGTTGTTGTCATTTGATGATATTTCATATCGTTCTATTTCTTGTGAACCGCTTTCATCAAAAATGCACAATTCTATTTTTGTGGCATTTGCCGAAAATATGGCAAAGTTAACACCTTGTCCGTCAAATGTTGATCCAAGCGGATATGACTTGCCGTAACGTGTCTTAAACTTTGTCATTATTTCTCCTTTATCTATCCGTTTCTAACAGGCTTTAATACAATTGTTGAAAGAGGCGGTAGTGTTAATCTGATTGATTGCGGACGTCCGTTATACTCTATGCGATCCGGATATATAACTCCTTCATTTTTAACTCCCGAGCCCCAATAATTTGTGTCATCAGAATTAAAAATTTCCTGGTAGCCGCACCATTCGTTTACACCAAGTCTATAGCCTTCTCTGACAACCGGTGTAAAGTTGCAAATTACCAACATATAGTTTTGACTGTCATGACCTTTTCTTAAATATGATATTACACTGTCATTTGAGTTTGAGTGTTCTATCCATTCAAAACCTTTATAATCAAAGTCTTCTTCATAAAAAGCCGAGTTGCCTTTATACATTAGGTTTAAGTCTCGTAAGCAATTTTGCACACCTTTATACATTGGGTGTTCCAACAAATGCCAACGCAAACTTTCATTTGCATTCCATTCCCAATCTTGCCCGAAATCACATCCCATGAACAAAAGTTTTTTTCCGGGATGTGTCCACATAAATCCGTAATAAGCTCTTAAATTTGCAAATTTTTGCCACTCATCTCCCGGCATTTTTTGCAACATTGAGCCTTTGCCGTGAACTACTTCATCATGTGAAATCGGCAAAACAAAATTTTCATGAAAAGCATATAACAAGCCGAATGTAAGCATTCCATGGTGGTACTTTCTATATATAGGTTCTTTACTGATGTATTTTAAGGTATCATTCATCCAACCCATATTCCACTTAAAACCGAAACCAAGACCGCCCATTGATGTAGGACGCGAAACCATTGGCCATGAAGTGGACTCTTCTGCCACTGTAAATGATCCCGGATTTTGTGAATATGCAACCTCATTCATTTTTCTTAAGAATGCAATTGCTTCCAGATTTTCATTTCCGCCATATTGGTTAGGAATCCATTCTCCGGACTGACGTGAATAATCTAAATACAACATAGAAGCAACAGCATCAACTCTGAGACCGTCTATATGATATTCTTTCAACCAAAATGATGCGGAAGCTGTTAAAAAGTTGGATACTTCCGTTCTGCCGTAGTTATATATTTTTGTTCCCCAATCTTTATGTTCTCCTTTTTTGGGGTCTGCATGTTCATACAGGTGTGTACCGTCAAATTCTACCAAACCATGTCCGTCTTTTGGAAAGTGTGCCGGAACCCAATCCATTATCACACCAATACCCGCCTGGTGAAATTTATCTACCAAATACTTAAACTCTGCCGGATTACCAAATCTGGATGTAGGAGCAAACATACCTATTACCTGATAGCCCCAAGAACCATCAAACGGGTGTTCTGAAACCGGTAAAAATTCAACGTGAGTATATCCCATATTTACAACATATGGAACAAGCTGATCAGCAAGTTCCCTATATGTTAAATATCTGTCACCCTCTGCTCTTTTCCAAGAGCCCAAGTGCACTTCATATATGGAAACAGGTTTATCCATTGAATTGTGATGATGACGGTATTGCATCCATTCATCATCTTTCCAGGTATAATTATCTATGTCAAAAACAACAGATGCAGACTTTGGTCTTTGCTCTGAATAAAATGCAACAGGATCTGCTTTTTTCAAAATAAAATCATTGTTGGTTTTAACTTCATATTTGTAAATTTCTCCCTGATCAATACCAGGAATAAAAATATCCCACACACCGCAACTGATGTGTTTGCGCATTACATTAACTCTGCCATCCCAATTGTTAAAATTTCCTATAACAGAAACTCTTTTTGCATTGGGCGCCCAGACAGCAAAAGAAACTCCTTTTACTCCGTCTAACGTGCAAATATGCGCACCCAATTTTTTATACATTTCAAGGTGATTTCCTTCACTCAAAAGATATATATCTATATCTCCTAAAGTTGATGCAAATCTGTACACATCTTCTTTGAAAATTATTTGCGAATCATCTGTTTCTATTTTGAACTGATATGGAAAAATTTCTGTTTTTCCCAAACTGATTTGATAAAATCCTCTATCATCAAGTTTGGTCATTTTACCATAAGATTTACCATCTGTTTTAGATATAATTTCTACCGATTTTGTGTATGGTAAATATGCCCTTATAAAGACCTCTTTCGTGCCTTTGTTTTTATGTGGCCCCAACACGGCGAAAACGTCGGAATGATTGCCGTATATGATTGCTTCCATTTCTTCTTTTAATAATAAATTTTCCATATAATTTACACCTGTTTTTTAATTAAAAAATATATCATATAATTTTATAATTTGATATGAAAATAAAAGCAAGAAAAATTACAAAAAAAATCATCTTTTTATCTATAAAAAAAATTTTTTTCTTTTTGTTATTGACGTATTAAATTTTAAATGTATATTAATGATTGTTGATCAAAAAAACAAATTATTTAATTGGAGTTTAAACTATGGTAAAATATAATGACGCAGCTATCAGAGAAGCAGCTTATTACATTTGGCAAAATTCTGGTTGCCCTCAAGGTCAAGACAGCCTTCACTGGGCAATGGCTTTAGAACAACTTTCAAAGGCTTCTAAGTCTTCTAAATCTTGTTCTTGCAAGTCTTCTTGCAAATCTTCTTCAGCAAAAAAATCTGCTGAAACTAAAGCTAAAAAAACAGTAAAAAAATCAAAGTAATTTGACTATTTTTCAGCTGAAAAAAATAAAAAAAACCTCTTAAATTAAAGAGGTTTTTTTTCTGCCAAAAAGACGAATCCTTTCACCCATTTTGTCCCCTCTTTTCTTAAATTTTCTATACTATAATTTATAAGCGAAAGTCCTGATTTTTTTAAACATTTTTCAATGTATTTTTTGCTATGTAAATATCTTCCGCTGATGTGTAAAAAACTATCTTGATTATTGATATAATTTTGAGAAACAGAAAACAAAAATTTACCGTTAGTTTCAAGTGAATTGGCAATAGATAAAAATACCTTTTCAAGCTCTCTAAAATATGTAAAAACATCTGCACCGATTATTAAATTAAATGAAAAATTTTGTGCATTTAAAAAGGCAGATACATCTGCACAAAAAAGCTTGTCATAATAGTTGTTTTTTGTTGCATTTTTCAGCATTTGCTCTGATAAATCCACTCCCAACAAAGCACCTTTTTTTGCATATTTTTTTAAAAATTTTCCACACAATCCGGTGCCACATCCAACATCTAAAATTTGTAAATTTTGCGGATATTTTTTGCCATATATATTATTCAAATTTTGATTGATTATTTCCGGAACTTTATATTTTAAACCTTTTAATGTTATATCAAATTCATCTGCAAAAACATCAAAAACTTTTTTTACGTATTTTTGATTATCATGTTTTTTTTGCTCGCCCAAAATAGCTGTTATCATGTGGTTTGCAACATCATTTTTGCCGGATATTTTTTTCCATTTTAAAGCATAGTTTTTTGCAGTTTTATACAGACCTGCATCACAAATTTCATATAACAAATATCCAAAATTAAGTGCGTGAGATTGGTCTTCAGGAGAGATTTTAACTGCCATAAATCCATGTTTTGCACTTTCTTTGAGCATATATATTTTTTGATATGTTTGTGATAAATAATTGTGCAACCAATCATCCTTTTTATTTATTTTTAAGGCATCTTTAAATGAAGTTAATGCCTCTTGATATTTACCAGATTGCAAAAAAGAATTTCCCAACAAAATATAAGCAGAAAAATTTTTAGAATCCAAAACAACTGCTTTTTTTGCATTATCTATACTTTTTTTGTATTTTTTTAATTCGTAAAATGCGTTGCCCAAATTGAGCAAATTTGAAACATTTTTTTTATTTAATTTATATGCTTTTTTATAGTAACAAAGAGCATCTTTGGTTTTTCCTTTTTTCAAATATATATTACCCAAAACCGTAAGAGCTGTCTGATTTTTAGAATCTGCCGACAACACTCTTTGCATTATTTTGTGTGATTGCGCGAATCTGTTTTTTTCATACGCAATTATGCCCAAAGCCGTTAATATCCTTATTTTTTCAGCATATATATCTTGTCTGTTTTTTGTCATGAATAAATTATTATTCAAATTTAGTAAAAAAAATGTTGACGTATTAAATTTATTATATTAAATATGCCATTACCGATGGGGGTGTGGCGGAACTGGTAGACGCGCTAGACTCAAAATCTTGTTCGCTCAGCGAGTAGGAGTTCAAGTCTCCTCACCCCTACCAATCATAAAAAGAGCTTCTGATGAAGCTCTTTTTTTATTTTAAATAATTTCCTGTTAATTTTAACAAAAAATAGCCTCAGAAAATTTGAGGCTATTGATAAAAATTTTTACCTAATATATATCCGGCAATTTTTCCTGACAAAGCGGAAAATATGTGAAATATACACTGATTAATGCAAGGGCAACAACAGGCAAAACAACCTTTTCAAACGGGAAATGTGCATGACCACCGTTTCTTGCCTTCATCCATTGATATAATTTTGATGAATATATAAATGCAAGACCACCAATAATGGTGCTAAACAAAAACGGATCTATATAAAACAACAAAATTGCTTCTGCATGGTATTTTAATGTGTCTATATATAAAAAACCTACCAATGAAAATGAAAGCAAAAAGATAAGTGTGTCCCTACCCTTGAATTTGTATGATTTTGCATCACACCATTTGATAGTCCAATATGCCATCAAAACCAAAATGGCACCTAACCAAACGCCAATTACAGAATCGTCAACTCCAAGACGTCTGGCAATTTCAAGTGATGCACCAACTGCAATGGTGCAAACCGCACATGCCGGATTAGCATATGACGGTAGAGCAAAAAACAATGCCACTAATAATGCAAGTATTAACATCTTTATTTTCCTTTCTTACTTCTGATATAAACAGCAAACAACAAACAATCAAACAAATCAACAATTTTCTTTACATTATAACAATTTGTTATATATCTATGCTACGGAGAAAATAAATGAAATATAATTTAAAATTTGTATTAAAAATGGCAATACCCATTGCCTTGTCTTATCTGGCCGTGGGCCTGATGAACCTGGTAGATGCCTTGGTGGTGGGAAACTATAATACAAATGCCTTAGCTTATATTGGTATGGCAAACTCCGTATTTGTGTTTTTGTTTTGTATTCCTTTGGCTTTGTTGCAAGGAGTGCAAATATATTCTTCTCAACAATATGGCGCAAAAAAGTTTAAAGAATGTGGCAAAATTTTTAAACACGGTCGCATATATGCTTGGATTTTATCTTTAATTTTTGTGCCTTTTGGTTTATGCGGAAAGTATATTTTTACTTGGTTGGGCCAATCTGAAGAAATTGTTGAAAACTCTGCAAATTTGCTATCTATTTATACATTTTCCATTCCATTTATTTTGTATTATGCAAATACAAACTATTTTTTACAATCAATCAAAAAACCTTATATCGGAACATATGGATTTATTGTGGGAAATATATGCAATGTAATACTTAACCCAATGTTGGTATTTGGTTTTTGGTTTATTTCTCCCATGGGAGCAGAAGGTTGCGCTGTTGCAACGCTTATAATAAGAATGATTATGGCATTATATATGCACTGGTATATGTATTGTTTCAGAAAAAATAAAAAGGCCGCAAAACACTTTAATCTGAGCTATAAAACAAAAAACTGGCTAAAAGAAAGTCTGCCTTTAAGAAAAATAGGATACGGATTGGGTTTGATTGTGTTGGCAACAGACGGGTCTTTTTCTGTTATAAACGTGTTTGCCGGCTGGCTGGGTGTGCAAAACTTGGCAACTTTTACAATTATTACAAACGTTAACGTTTTTGTGTTTATGATATTTTTTGCAATATCACAAGCAACAACTTTGGTGGTTGCACATACATACGGTGCAAAAACATATAATAAGCTAAAATCTGCAACTTTGGCAGGATATATTATATATCTTTTGTCTGCATTAGTTTTGTTCTCAGGACTGTATTTCTTTGCAGAAAACATTTTTGGCGTATTTACAAATGATATAAACATTATTGCGATTATCTTGCCATTGTTGCCTATTATTTTGATTGATTTGGTGGTTGATACCGCTCCTTTGAATGTGGAAGCATCTTTAAGGGGGGTAAGTGATATTAAATACTTGACAATTACGCAAATTATCTCTTTCTTGTTGTTCCGCCTTACGGCATGTTATGTACTGGCTTTTGTATATAATATGTCTCTAAGCGGTTTAATTCTTGGATTGGCCGGCGGTGGAATTGGCTCTGCGCTGATGAACATTCCAAGATTGGTATATATTTATAAAAAGCTTAATAAGGATAACAAATGACTAAACTAGATAAATTTAATTCGCTCAACAAAGTAGAACAACGTGCAATTGAAAATCAAGCTCAATATAGATTAGATGTATTGCTTGCAAGCAATACTTATGGAAAATGGGCTAGCGAAAATCAGGAAAGATTGTTGGATAAATTCAAAGAATTTTATTCTTATCAATCTCCTGAAACAATTGCTAATTTGGTTGAAAAAGATAATCAAAGAAACGTTGATCTTGCCTTTAACGCAAAAGAATATCGCAAAGAATATCAGACAAAGGTAAAAAGAGTGGCAGAAAAACTTGATGAAGGTAGACTTGAGTACAACACTCGTTTGGTTATTGAACAAATTAAATCTTCAAAAGAAAAATAAAAAAGGGGAAATTCATTCCCCTTTTTTTATGCTTTTTTCCAAGTTGTTCCGGTTGGAGTATCTTCAAGTAAAATGCCTTTTTCTTTTAATTCATTTCTTATGGCATCTGCTCTTGCCCAATCTTTATTCTTTTTAGCAACAAGTCTTTCTTCTATGAGAGCATTTATTTGCTCATCTTGATCTTCTGCATCACCTTTGAACCACTGCTCAGCATCATTATACAATAAGCCCAAAACTTCTGCAGAACCAAGCAATAAGCCCTTGAATTGTGACTTTTCTTCTATTGTTTGTGCTTTGTTTAATGAATTTACAATATCATGCATATATGACAATGCCTGAGGCACATTTAAGTCATCACATAATGCCTGTTCTATTCTGGGGTCGCAAATTTTTTTGCATTCAACATCTGCAACCTTTAACAACGCATTATAAAACTTGTCTAATGTATTTTTTGCCTGAGTTAAAGCTTCAAACGTAAAGTTAAGCGGTTGGTGATAATGTGTGGAAATAAATAACAGACGCAATGCTTCTGCCGGATATTTTGCCAAAACATCTGCAACTGTATAAAAATTGCCCAAAGATTTGCTCATTTTAACGCCATCTACCATTAGCATGCCGGCATGAAGCCAATATCTGGCATAGCTATCTTGAGGATGAGCACACATTGACTGAGCGCATTCATTTTCATGGTGAGGAAAAATTAAGTCTGAACCTCCTCCATGAATGTCAAAAGAATTACCTAAAAGTTCTGAACTCATGGCAGAACATTCCAAGTGCCAGCCAGGTCTGCCATAACCAAATGGAGAATCCCATCCTTGTTCTCCCTGCTCTTTTGATGCAGGTTTCCACAAAATAAAGTCCGCCGGATTTTTCTTATAATCTGCAACTTCTATTCTTGCACCGGCAATCATTTCTTTCATGGGTTTGCCTGATAAAAATCCATAATTTCTCATGCTATCAACGTCAAACAATACGTGTTTTTGAGATTCATAAGCATGACCGTTGGCAAGAAGCAGTTCAACAAGTTTTATCATTTGAGGAATATACTCTGTGGCCTTCGGTCTAAAATCCGGATCTTTAACATTTAATTTATGCATATCTTCCAAAT
>JAZNSB010000044.1:0-2097 GCA_045590955.1 Alphaproteobacteria bacterium
CATCTTCAAATCAATTTAGACTTCCTTGAACTCCAAGAAGCCAGAAATAAAGATAAAACAGATTATATGCAGGCCATGAATGATGCGGCAAAATTAATTGCAGAATATAACCGTCTGTCAAGCAACACAGATAAACTTTCAGAAGACATGTATAATACCGGACTTAAATTTACATCTATTCTGGCTGTGGCAGTAATGCTTATTTCATTTTCATATAACATTATATTTTGGATGATACAACAATGAACAAAGTAACTAAAAAACAAGAAACAAAAAAGCCTTTTGCATTTACAAACATGCAAAAGTTCTTGTTCTTTTTTGCACTTGCAGTGGTTGCCGCATATTTAACCCCAATAATGATTGTATTGGTCGTTGGTTTATTACCCACCATTACCATAATTTTAACAGATAAGAAAAACTTCAATAAAATGGTAATTGTAGGCTGTTTTAACCTTGCCGGAATCTTTTTCTATCTGATAATGATTTTAAACGATTTTTCAATGAACGAAGCCGTCAAAATTTTAACAGACGTATTTAATTTGATGGTAATGCTCATTTCTGCTGCCATAGGATTAATAGTATACTTTGAAGTTCCTCAATTTTTCATTGCAATTGCACAAAGTGGCAATGAAAAACGCCTTGAAAACATCACTAAAAAACTTGAAAAAATCAGAGAAGAATGGGGTGGTGACAGTACCGCAAAATCGGATATCCTAACTCGTTAAACAGATGATTTAAGCTGACCGCAAGCTGCTAAAATATCTTGCCCTCTTGCCACCCTTATTGGCGCTGCATATCCTGCTTGTTGCAGCTTTTTGGCAAATGCAATACTATTTCTTACAGAACTTGGCTTAAAATCTATCCCCTTCCACGGATTAAACGGAATAAGATTAAACTTTACTCCTAAATCATATTTTTTTACCAGATTTATCAAATCTTTTGCATCTTCCAAAGAATCATTTATGCCATCAAGCAATATATATTCAAATGTCAAACATTGTCTATTGCCAATTGCCTTTTGATATTGCTGACAAGCTTTCATTATTGTGTCTATATTATATTTGTTATTGATAGGCATTATTTTACATCTTTTTTCATCTGTGGGTGCATGCAAACTGATTGCCAATCTGCATCCCACTTCTTTAGCCACTCTCAATATATTTGGCGCAATTCCGGAAGTAGATAATGTAATTTTTCTTTTAGAAATAGAAATACCTTCATGATCATTTAAAATCTGCAAAGCTTTTATGGCATTATCTACATTAAGCAAAGGCTCACCCATTCCCATTACCACAATATTTGACAGATATCTCGTCTCATCTTTTGGGGTGGGCCATTCATTATAAGCATCTCTTGCCACCATAAATTGAGCCACAATTTCTGCTGTTGTCAAATTTCTGGTAAATTTCTGACTTCCGGTATGACAAAACTTACAACCAATCGGGCATCCGACCTGAGTTGAGACACACACTGCGCCTCTGTCTTCTTCCGGAATATATACGGTTTCAATTCTTGCACCATCTTCAAATTCAAGCAACCACTTATGAGTTTTATCTTCAGATATTTGCTCTTTAACAATTCTAGGTCTTAAAATTTTACAGTTTTGCTTCAGTTTTTCTCTTGTTTCTTTTGAAAAAGAGGTCATTTTATCAAAATCAGTTACCCCCTGATGATAAAGCCAGTGCCACAACTGCTTTGCTCTAAAAGGTTTTTCTCCCAAATTTTGCAAAACAGAAGCTATTTCTTCTTTAGATAATCCAATTAATTGTGTTTTTTGCATTTTGCCGAAATTGCCTTATATGCTGCCGTAAAACCTTTTAATGAATAAGTATCTATTGTTTTTGTTCCTTTTGCAGACACGCCGTGAACTATCATTCTTTCACCTTTTTTCATGCTAGCGACCAACTTCTTTTCAGTTTCTTCATTTACGGCCCATGCAGTATTATCAGATGTAAAGAATTTTCTAAACTCGCCTGTTCCGATTTTTACCACAAAATCTGCTTCTGGTTTAAATTTATAACCCGCATTAAAGTTTACCACATCAAAGCTTTTTTCTTTTTCTCTGTGAGTAACAATGGCATATACATCACCTCTTAC
>JAZNSB010000045.1:0-12333 GCA_045590955.1 Alphaproteobacteria bacterium
ACAAAAGGAGAAAAAATGACACATACAATATATGCATTATCAACCGCTGTTGGAAAATCCGGAGTTGCTGTTATAAGAGTTTCAGGACCCGATGCACAGACGGTTTTAAACAAGATGACCAAAATAAAAAATGCAGAAACAAGAAAAGCATACTTCTCTGCAATTTTTGACCCAAAAAGTAAAGAAACCATAGACCATGGGCTGGTTTTGTTTTTTAAGTCCCCCAGCTCTTTTACAGGAGAAGATGTTGTTGAACTTCAGGTTCACGGCTCAATAGCCGTAATAGAAATGTTGCTTACGTCTTTGTCAAAACTTAAAAACTTCAAAATGGCAGAGCCGGGAGAATTTTCAAAAAGAGCTTTTTACAACTCAAAAATGGATTTAACCCAGGCAGAAGGTTTGGCAGATTTAATAGACGCACAAACCTCTTCTCAACAAAGGGTTGCGATTCGCCAGATGGAGGGTGAGTTAAAAGGAATATATGAGGGGTGGAGAGAGAACCTTATTAGCACCCTTGCCTATCTTGAGGCTTACGTTGATTTTCCGGAAGAAGACATACCGCAAAGTCTGAGCAAACAAATAGAAAACAACGTAAAACAGCTAAAAAAGAACATAAAACAACACCTAAAAAATACGTCTGGAGAGAGATTAAGAGATGGTTTTAGGGTTGTAATTGTAGGCCCGCCAAATGCCGGTAAATCAAGCTTGTTAAATAGCATTGTAAAAAGAGAGGCTGCAATTGTTTCAGACATCGCCGGCACCACCAGAGATGCCATAGATGTTTTTTTAGACATTGGTGGCTATCCTGTAATTTTCACAGATACGGCCGGACTACGAGACACAAAAGACAAAATAGAACAAATCGGCGTCAAGGTTGCTTTATCAAAATTAAAAGACGCAGACTTAGTAATATGTTTATATGATGGATTAAAAGACTCTGTTCAAGTGTTTGAAAGTGTGTTAAAAAAACAAAAAGAAAAAGTACTGCTTGTTGCTAACAAGGCAGATAAAATGACAGAAAAAGAAAAAAAACAACACCAACAAAACGGAGCACTTACAATCTCTGCAAAACAAAAATCAGGTATAGACAGCATCTTTTCTGCCATTAAAAACAAAATAGCAGAAAATATAAACGAAGAAGCCGGCGGAATAATAACCAGAAGTCGCTACCGCGAGTCGCTAGAAGAGTGTTTAGAACACCTAGAAAGATTTGATATAAATTCAGACATTGAGTTATGTGCCGAAGATATAAGGCTGGCCGCCCGATCAATCGGAAAAATTACCGGAAAAATTGAAGTTAATGATATTTTAAATAAAATTTTTGGAAGCTTTTGCATTGGAAAGTAATTGACACGCCTCTAAAAAAATGATATTATTACAACAGAAAAAAACATTATTAATACATTACTAAAAAATAAATCATATGAAAAAAGAAAATACTCAAGATGTGGTCTTAGGTTACGTAATAAACTTTGATCCGACCAAAAGTTGTCCGGAAATGTATCAGGTGTTTGAGGCCCCTCTTTCATGTCCATTGGACACAGCTGCTTTTAGAAGCCTTTGCAAGACAGCCTCAGACAAAGAAGTTCTTATGGAAGTACGCAGAAGTGCTTTTGCAATGGTAGCGACATGCACTTTTGAAGATGCAAAGAAAGAGTTTGAAAAAAAGGGTTCCATCACTGACAACACACGCTGCATCCTACACTGGTTGCTTTCATTGGCCAGTAGTGAGCACCACATCATGGGCGAGGCACCCATGACGGATCTCGTTGATTTTATAATCAAAAGCCATATTACAATTTGCTGACAGCAACCTGTCATGCTTTTGCCAATAAGTAGTAAACGTCGGCACTCGTGAGAGCCCCGACGTTTTTTCTTTTAAAATTCTTGATTCTATTCAAAAAGTATTGTATTTGCTAAGCAAGAGGAAAAAATGCAAACACAATATGATGTAATAGTTATTGGAGGTGGGCATGCCGGTTGTGAAGCGTGTGCCGCATCTGCCAGAATTGGAGCAAAAACAGCTCTTTTTACACACTCCATAAACACAATTGGAGAAATGTCTTGCAATCCGGCAATCGGAGGGCTTGGCAAAGGGCATCTTGTAAGAGAAATTGATGCTCTTGACGGTCTTATGGCCAAGGTAATTGATAAAGCGGGCATTCAATTTAGAATGCTTAATGCATCTAAAGGACCGGCAGTTCAAGGCCCAAGAGCCCAAGCAGACAGATCGTTGTATAAAAAATATATGCAGCAAGCCCTTAAGGAACAAAAAAATCTTGATATTGTTGAGGCACCTGTTGAAGGCTTGTTGTTTGAAAAAGATGCCGTCTGTGGCATTGTTTTGGCAAACGGAGAACAAATAAAGGCAAAGGCCGTTGTTCTTACATCGGGAACGTTTCTAAACGGAATAATGTTTGTTGGTCGCCAAACCTCAGAAGGTGGCAGAATAAATGACGTTACCTGTAAGGGGATAACCCCGTTTTTAGAAAGCAGAGGCCTTAAACTTGGGCGCTTAAAAACAGGAACCCCTGCCCGACTAAATGGCAAAACCATAAACTGGGACATTTTAGAAAAGCAAGCCGGAGATGAAAAACCTGAACCTTTTTCCTATATGACAGATAGCCTAAACGTAAAACAAATAGAGTGTGGAATTACCTATACAAACGAAGAAACGCACAAAACAATAAGAGATAATTTTTCAAAGTGTGCACTGTTTTCCGGCCTAATAAAAGGTGTTGGACCAAGATATTGTCCAAGCATTGAAGATAAGCTTGTAAAGTTTGCAGACAGAACCGCGCATCAGGTTTTTTTAGAGCCCGAAGGGTATGATACCGACGTAGTTTACCCAAACGGCATATCAACATCTTTGCCCGCGGACGTTCAAGATAAGTTTTTAAGAACAATTAAGGGACTGGAAAACGTAGAAATTTTAAAATATGCATACGCCATAGAGTATGATTACGTTGATCCACAAGAATTAACCAACACACTGGAAACAAAAAAGGTTTCCAACCTGTTCTTGGCTGGTCAAATAAACGGCACAACAGGATATGAAGAAGCCGGAGCACAAGGTCTGGTTGCTGGCGCAAATGCGGCTCTTAAAGTGCTAGGAAAGCCTCCTTTTTGTATAGATAGAAGCCAAGGGTACACGGGGGTTATGATTGACGATCTTATAACAAAAGGCGTTGACGAACCATACAGAATGTTTACTTCCCGCTCAGAATATAGGTTGTTTCTGCGTGCTGACAATGCTGATGAGCGGTTGACAGAACTGGGGCACAATCACGGGTTGGTTGGAACAGAAAGGTATGAGCGTTTTTGTTCTAAGTACTCAACAATAGCAGACTATAGGAATCGCTTGCAAAACATTTTTGTAACCCCAAACACTCTTGAAAAACACGGAATAAAAAGCAAAAAAGACGGAACAAAACGCTCTGCTTTTTATATCTTGTCTTATGTCAACGTTTCACGTGAAACATTTAATGAAATGTTTCCTGATTTCAAGAAAATGCCGGAATATGTATTTTCTTTTCTTTCAACAGAATCGAAGTATTCCGGGTATTTAAAAAGACAACAGGCTGACATTGACTTATTCAAAAAAGACGAGGGGTTAAAAATTAAAAAAGATTTGGATTATGAAAAAATTGGCGGACTTTCCAGAGAAATGGTCGCCAAACTTTCAAAGGTCAGGCCATCTACCATTGGAGAAGCCTCAAGAATCCCAGGAGTAACCCCGGCAGCAATAATCGCTATACTTGGACACTTAAAGTAAAACAAACAAGAATAAAAACCATATAAAGATGTAACACTTTGATTTTGTTACATCTTTTTTGTGTTGATAATTTTTAAAAGCTCTTTTAAAATTAATTTAAAAGAAATATAAAGAAGTTATGACAAACGAAAATCAAAAATATGAGAATCTTAAAAGTGTTTTTTGTGATGTTTCACGTGAAACATTTTTTAAACTGGAGCTTTATGAAAAAAGCCTGGCGGAGTGGCAAGAAAAAATGAATCTTGTTAGTAAAAACACTCTTGATTTTGCGTGGAATCGTCATTTTTTGGACTCTGTTCAGATATATGATTTTATTCCAAAAAATGCAGAAACGCTCTGTGATATTGGTTCTGGGGCTGGTTTTCCTGGAATGGTGTTGTCTGTTGTTGCGGCAGAAAAAACACCGTATTTAAAAATCAGTCTTGTAGAAAGTATAAACAAAAAAACGGTGTATTTAAATTTTGTTAAAGAAAAGCTTGGTCTGGATGTTGAGGTTTTAAATCAAAGGGCAGAGACTATTTTAAAAAAATTTGACGTTATTACTTCTAGGGCAGTTGCTTCGCTTGATAAGCTTTTCGGACTAGCTGTTGGTTTGTGTAAAAAAGATACAACGCTAATTTTTCTAAAAGGTGAAAAATATGCTGAAGAAATTGCAGAAGCAAGAAGACGGTGGCTGTTTGATTGTGACCAAAAAGACAGCAAAACATCAGAAAAAAGTAAAATTTTAATCATTAAAAACTTAAGGAGAAAATAATATGCCAAGAATAATTGCTATATCAAATCGCAAAGGTGGTGTTGGCAAAACAACCACAACGGTTAATATCGCTACAGCAATGGCCGCAGCCAACAAGAAAGTGTTGGTTATTGATCTTGATCCGCAAGGAAACGCATCAACGTCCATGGGAATTAACAAAACAGGCAGAATGTCTTCAAGCTATGACATTCTTATCGGTGCCAAAAAAATTTCTGAAGCGGTGGTTTGGACCGAAATCCCGGGTTTTTCAATAATTCCGTCTTCACCGGATTTAGCCGGGGCAGAGGTTGAGCTCGTTAGCGCAAACAGAAGGGAGTTTGCACTAAAAGATGCGCTTCAAAAAGAAGTCTTAAGTTATGATTACGTTTTGATTGATTGTCCGCCCTCTTTAAGTTTGGTTACAATAAACGCACTTGTAGCCGCTAACGCTGTAATTGTGCCTTTGCAGTGTGAGTTTTTGGCTCTTGAGGGTATTACAGACCTTATTGGCAACATAAACCTGATTAAAAAGCACTTTAATCCACAGCTTGAGCTGCAGGGTGTTGTTCTTACCATGTATGACAGAAGAAACAACCTAAGTCAGTTAGTGGAAGAAGATGTTAGAAACTTTTTTGGCAAAAAGGTTTATGAAACCGTTATTCCGAGAAACGTAAGAATTTCGGAAGCGCCATCACACGGAAAACCAGTATTGTTGTATGATTATAAATGTTCTGGTTCCCAAGCCTATATCGGTTTAACCAGAGAAGTATTAAAAAGAGAAAAGGAATTGGTAGCATGTTAGAAAAAAAAGGATTGGGCAGGGGGCTTGGTGCTCTTTTGGGAGATGTAAATCTGTCTGTTGTTGAAGATGTGATTGGTGTTTCAGACACAAACACAAGTAAGGACACAAACGTTGATATAGACTTGCTTTATCCAAGCAGCTTTCAGCCAAGAAAAGATTTTGATGATGATTCTATGAAGGCTCTAATTGTTTCTGTAAAAGAAAA
This sequence comes from Alphaproteobacteria bacterium, assembly GCA_045590955.1. Taxonomy (GTDB): domain Bacteria; phylum Pseudomonadota; class Alphaproteobacteria; order RF32; family CAG-239; genus JAZNSB01. The sequence continues at coordinate 5,516 of JAZNSB010000045.1, forward strand.
GGGGGTTTTACAACCCTTGTTGGTTAGAAAAAGAGGAGATAAGTTTGAAATAATTGCCGGAGAAAGACGCTGGAGGGCAGCCCAAGAAGCCGGACTTAGAAGGGTTCCTGTAATTATTAAAGATTTTAGCGATAAAGAGGTTTTGGAAGTGGCCTTGGTTGAAAACCTCTTGAGAGAAAATCTAAACCCAATTGAAGAAGCAGAAGGTTTTGTAAGGCTTATAGAAGAGTTTTCTCACACTCAAGAGGCTTTGTCGCAAATTGTTGGAAAATCAAGAAGTTATGTGGCAAACGCCCTCAGGTTGCTAAATTTACCGGAAGAAGTAAAACAGCTTGTTTCTGATAAAAAAATCAGCGCAGGCCATGCCAGAACCTTGGTTGGAGCAAAAGACCCGCTAAAACTCGCTTATAAAATAGTTGAACAAGATTTGAGTGTAAGACAAGTTGAAAATATTGTGGCAAAACAAAAAAGTATTGTCGGAAACAAGCCAAGATTGGCCAAAGATGAAGACATAGAACAAATTGAAAAAGATTTAAAAGACGCTCTGGGACTTAGAATTGCTGTTACACCAAACAAAAAAGGTGGTGGAAAAGTTGTTTTACAGTATGCATCGGTTGCAGAACTTGATATGATTATTAATATATTGGAACAAAAACAAACACCTTTGGCTCCTAAGGTTGCAACACAAAGCCAACCGGAGGTGACAGAAGATGGTTTTACAATAGACTTTATTGACTAGGAGATAATAATGGAAAACAACGATTCTTCACAAATTTTGGAAGAGATGATAAAAAAATGTGTGGCTGCCGGCTACATTACAACAAAAAACGTTGAAAAGATTGCAAGGGCAAAGGCAATGATGTTTGGCTCAAAAGAGTGGACAAGATGTCCTTGCGACGGACAAAACAGCGCCAGATACTGTATATCTGAAATGTGCAAAAAAGACATTGAAGAAAAAGGCGTTTGCCACTGCAATTGTTATCAAAAAAACAAATAAACTATTACATTTAACTTTTAAAAAACCATTTGATTCTATAAATATTTGTGGTTAAATAAACAAAAAACACAAAGAGGATCAAATGGCTTTTTTAAAAAGATGTTTAATTAGTTTTGGTGCGCTGTTTTTCATTTTTTGGGGAGGAATGGGCACCCAAAGTCAAAGCACGGCCATACAAGGATTGGGCGCGCTTTGTTTATTGATTGGTCTATTGTTTGTATATATTTTTGCCAGAATGTTTTGGCGCGTTTTAGGCTGTTTGCCGTCTTTGATAATTTTTTCAGGAATTGCACTGTTTATTTTGTATGCAATTGGTCTTTTTAATGATGGTGTAGATCAAATTCTTCCAAAAATACAAACACTAATAGGCCGAAACGCCGCGCAGACACAAACGTCAGAAGACGATTCTGCAAATGCCCAAGAGGATAGTTCGCTTAAAAACATTGGGGGTTTAGATTCTGAGCTTGTTCAAAAAGAACAACAGCAGAAAAGACGGCAACATTCACAGCCGAAAAACCCGATGCAAAATCTGCCGGTCATAAGAGGTGTTGCAAGGGTTTTAAATGGTGACACCCTGATGTTTTCCGGAAAATACTTTAGGCTTTTTGGTATTGATGCGCCAGAACCAAACCAAAGCTGTCTTGATTATCGCGGACGCTCATATCACTGCGGAAAACAAGCTGCTCAGTGGCTAAAAGATTGGATAGACGGATACACGCTGGATTGCAAGGTTATGCAACAAGATAAAAGGGGCAACATGTTTGGCGTTTGTTCCTTGGGTGATTATGATTTGGGAGCCGCTCTGGTTAATGCAGGATGGGCAATTGCGTATCTTGAGCAATCGGACACATATGCACCATATCAAATTCAAGCCCAACAAAACAAAAGAGGTCTTTGGTCAGGAGAGTTTTACGCTCCGAAAGATTGGAGAATGATGCAAAACAAAAAGGGAAGCATTAAAATAATTAAAAAAGAAAAGAAAAAGAAGGGTGGGCTTTGGTAAAAACACAGACATACTTATCTGATTCGGAAGATTCTACCAAAAAACTTGCAAAAAAAATTTCTTTATTAGCAAAGAGAGGCGACGTTTTTGCTTTGTATGGAACGCTTGGTGTTGGAAAAAGCGTATTTGCCAGAGAGTTTGTAAAAACACTGACGTCGGAAACAGATGTTCCCAGCCCGACATTTACAATTGTTCAAATGTATGAAGCCCAAGACTTTGATATTTATCATTTTGATATGTATAGGCTTAAATCACCGGAAGAGGTTTTTGAGCTTAATTTTGAAGAGGCTGTAAGCGAGAGTGTTTGCTTAATAGAGTGGCCTGAAAAAATCGGTAGTTATATTCCCTCAAAAACCATAAAGGTTTTTATTAAACACAAAGAAGGCGGCAGGGAAATATGCTTTGAATTTGCCACACAAGAACAAGAAATGCGTTTTTTACCGGCTTGGGAGGTTTAGTTGCAAAATATCCACGCATCATGCTTTGAATTCAAAAAAAGAGGTGTTATTTTAAGAGGGGATTCCGGAAGTGGAAAGTCAGATGTTTTACTAAGAGCCATTATGGGTTATGGTGCAAAACTTATTTCTGATGATAGAACAGATGTTTGTATTAAAAAAAGCACTTTAATTGCTTCATCTCCAAAAAACATAGCCGGCAAAATAGAGGTTAGGGGTGTTGGAATAAAAACCATACCTTACAAAAAGAATACAAAAGTTTGCCTTGTTGTAGATTTATTTACGGATATTTTGCAACAAGAACGTATGCCGGAAGAATGTTTTTGCCAAATAGAGGGCGTTTATATAAAAAACATAAAATTATATTCAAGAGAGAGTTCGGTAGTAGATAAAATAATAAGTGAGTTGATTTATTGATTGTTTTTGCCTAAAATATCGGCAAAAAGAGGAGAGGGTATGGTAAAGTTTATTGAAAAATTTTTCAGAAGCATGGGGCGTCCGCTGGTAAACTTTGTTTTAAGGCTGGGTGACCTGACGGTTTTTGTTTATACGGCATTGTTAAATTGTTTTAAGCGCCCTTTTTATGTTAAATTATTGCTTAAACAAATGTCGGATATCGGCTTTTATTCATTGCCGGTTGTTGGCTTGACCACAATTTTTGCCGGAATGGTGATAGCGGTTCAAAGTTACACAGGTTTTGCCTCTTTTGGTGCAGAAAGCATGGTGGCTTCGGTTGTTCTTGTTTCTGTAACCAGAGAACTTGCGCCTGTTTTGTCTGCGTTGATGGTTGCTGGCAGGGTAGGTGCGGCAATGGCAGCAGAAATCGGTACAATGAGGGTTTCTGAGCAAATAGATGCACTGGTAACCTTATCAACCAATCCCTTTAAGTATTTAATCACCCCAAGAGTTTTAGCATCAATAATTGTTTTGCCGTTGTTGGTTTTTGTCGGGGATGTTATTGGAATTTTTGGCGGTTATATTGTGGGTGTTTATAAATTTGGTTTTAATCCTGCAAACTATATTAATTCTACGCTTGAATATTTAAAGGCCATAGACATTGTCTCAGGTCTAACAAAAGCGGCGGTCTTTGGTCTTATTATCGCCATCATGGGCTGTTATAACGGATATAAATCAAGAGGCGGCGCCCAAGGGGTGGGAGCGGCCACCACAAATGCGGTTGTTTCTGCCTCCATACTAATTTTGATTTTCAATTACATTATCACAGAAATGTTTTTTGCAAAGTGAGCTAACATGGAAAAAATAAAAATTACAAACCTGCACAAATCTTTTGGAAAAAAAGCTGTATTAAAGGGTGTTGATTTAGCAATTAAGCAAGGGGAGTCCTTGGTTGTTATTGGGGGCTCCGGAACCGGAAAATCTGTGTTAATTAAGTGCATACAGGGTCTGGTAGCTCCTGATGAGGGCTCAATCAAAATTGATGAAACAGAGGTTGTTGGTTTAACGGAAAAAGAAAAAGAAGAAATACACTCTAAGATGGGGGTTTTATTCCAAGGGGCGGCACTTTTTGATAGCTTGTCAGTGTGGGAAAACGTTTCTTTCAGGCAGCTTGAAAACAGAGGTCTTTCAAAAAAGAAGGCCAAAGCCAAGGCTGTTGAAATTTTAAAACAGGTTGGTCTTTCCAAAGATGTTGCAGACTTGTCTCCTTCAGAGTTGTCTGGGGGAATGCAAAAAAGAGTGGGGTTGGCAAGGGCTATTGCCGGCAAACCAGAAATAATGTTTTTTGATGAGCCCACAACAGGGTTAGACCCTATTATGTCAGATGTTATCAATGATCTTATAGTAACATCTGTAAAAAAACTTGGTGCAACAGCCATAACCATTACACACGACATAAATTCCGTAAGAAAAATAGCAGACAGAGTTGCAATGTTATATGGTGGTCAAATTGTATGGCAGGGTAGCGTAAAAGAAATGGAGAGTACAAAAAATCCATATGTAAAACAGTTTATAAACGGAAGCTCTCAAGGGCCCATATCTGTGGAGGTATAAATGGCAAAAAACACAACGCTTTTTGTTTGTCAACATTGTGGTAGCACATATTCTAAATGGCAGGGCAAGTGTGATTCTTGCGGTGAGTGGAATTGTATTATAGAAGAGCATTCTGCTCAGGGTGGTTTTTCAAACTTCAACAAAAAACGCAAAGGAACCCCTATTGAAATGTGTTCCCTTAGCGGCACACAAGAACAAACACAAAGGTTAACGTCCGGTATTAAAGAGTTTGATCGTGTATGCGGAGGGGGTCTTGTTGAGGGGTCAGTAATTTTAGTTGGCGGAGATCCTGGAATTGGAAAGTCTACCATTTTGTTGCAAACTTGTGCCAGCGTGGCATCTTCAGATAAAAATAATGAGGTTTTTTATTTTTCCGGAGAAGAGGCAATAGACCAAGTTAGAATTAGAGCCAAAAGGCTGGGGCTGGATAATTCGCCAGTAAAATTAGCAAGCGCCACAGATATAAAAGATATCTTGGCAACGGTCGCCAAAAGCAGAGCCAAGATAGTTGTAATAGATTCCATCCAAACCATGTATTTAGAAGAAGTTGAATCTGCCCCCGGCACCGTTAACCAAGTTAGAGCATGCGCATACGAGTTAATCAAGCAGGCAAAAAAACAAGGTTTTGTGCTGTTTTTGGTTGGCCACGTAACAAAACAAGGAATGTTGGCCGGCCCCAGGGTTTTAGAACATATGGTTGATACGGTTTTGTATTTTGAAGGAGAAAGGGGGCATCATTTTAGGATTTTAAGAGCGGTAAAAAACCGCTACGGAGCAACAGACGAAATTGGTGTTTTTGAAATGCAAGACAAGGGGTTGGTAGAAGTTGAAAACCCATCCGCATTATTTTTGGCAGAAAGACAAGGTAACGTTTCCGGTTCGTGTGTTTTTGCCGGCATTGAAGGTTCAAGACCTGTTTTAGTAGAAATACAAGCGCTGGTAAGCCCCAGCGGCTACTCTACCCCAAAAAGAGCCGTTGTGGGATGGGATTCTAATCGCTTAGCAATGGTTTTGGCTGTATTGGAGGCAAGATGCGGAATGAGCTTAAGTTCATCAGATGTATATCTTAACATTGCTGGCGGGTTAAGAATTTCTGAACCGGCAGCGGATCTTGCTGTGGCAATGGCTGTTATATCATCTTTGATGAACAAACCATTACCGCCGGATATGGTTGTTTTTGGTGAAATAGGTTTGTCCGGAGAGGTTAGAAATGTGGCACAGGTAAGTTTGCGCCTAAAAGAGGCTGGCAAGCTTGGTTTTAGTAGTTGCATTATTCCTCAACGCAGATCAAAAGATGCTAAGAGCTATAACACAACCCTGAATATTCACGAAATCGGCAATGTTCAAAAACTAAATAATTTATTTAACTAGGTGAAAAATGAACGCACTAAACAATCTTGATATTTTTATTTTGATAATCATTGTCATATCAGCTCTTATAGCCTTAAACAGAGGTTTTATAAGGGAGGTTATGTCTATTTTGGGGTGGATATTGGTTTGTTTTGCCGTAATTTTTGTTGGTCCGGTTTGTAAGCCTTTTGTCATGAAATATGTAGCTTCTGAAAAGCTTGCAACCTGTTTAACTGCAGGGTGCATTGTTATAACATTTTTGTTTGCGTGGTCGTTTTTCAGCAACAAGGTAGAAAGCCAAATAAAAACCTCAAAACTGGGCAATATAGATAAATTGCTTGGATTTGTTTTTGGTATAATAAGAGCCTTTTTGATTGTTGTTTTATTTAATATTCTTGTGTCTTGGATTATTCCTGCAGAAAGCTTGTCTGGTGCATTTAAAGATTCAAAATACTTTAATGTGGCAGGGGAGTTTGCAAAACCAATAGAAAAGCTAATTCCTAAAAATGTATTAAAAGAATTGGCTTTAAAAGATGATAAAAGTCAAAACAATGAAGAAAAAGACAACGAAGTCTCAGAAAAAGGAGAACCGTTATCAGATTCTCTGTTTGAGCAATTAGCGCAACCGATTGTTAAGAAAAAAGGAATAAGCACAGAAGACATTGAAGATATCAAAAACGCTGATGAATTTGAGGGATATAAAGATTCGGAAAGAGATAATCTTGACCGCCTTATAGAAAGCTCTGCAGATTAGTCGGCAATAATAAAATCTTCAATTAAAGAAGAAAACTTGCGCACTACAGATTTATAAACTCGTTTTTTAAAATATACAATTTTTTGTGGTGCAGAAACAATGTCTGTCCATTGCCAATCTATAAATTCCGGTATTTTAGTTTGTAGATTTATTTCTTCTTCTTGGCCATAAAAATAGAACAACAGCCAGTGCATTTTTTGCCCCTCATATAACGGTTTTCTATTTTTAAGTTTTTCTAATATATTCTTT
>JAZNSB010000046.1:0-1775 GCA_045590955.1 Alphaproteobacteria bacterium
CTCAAGAGCTTGCAACCGCCGTTGGTTTTAAGCCTCAAAACGGAGAAGAAATTTCCGGTAATAATGTCTTAGAACATCTGGTTGATATGGAAATAACTGCAGATTCCGGCAATATGCTGGCACAGGCCTTGGATGTGGAAAAGATATCATATTCTTCATTACCGACACAAACCAGAAATGCCATGGAAATGAAAGAACTGGAACAATCTTATCTTGAATCTTTTGCAAACAAATACGGCACAGAAAACGGGGACGCTCTGTTTAAAAAAGCTTTTGAAGATCCTTATCGTCTTGGAATTATATTGGGAGCTATTAAAGAAGGTGAAGACATATCAAATGCAGAAATGGTAGCTTATTTGGGTAATATGGAGATAACCGAACATACCTGCGATTTGTTGGCTGTAGCTTTGGGTAAAGATGTAAAAGAAGTGCTGGCAAATTTGCCTAAAGAAAACAAAATTATTGATGATTCTAAAACCATAAAACCAAATTTTGTATCTGTAAAGTTAACAGACAGAATAACACAATCACAATTATTAAAAGTGTCTCATATGTCTGCTGAAGAAAAAACCTTGATTATGAAGAATTGGTTTGAAAAGATTCCCGCGCTACAACAAATTGATAAAGATAAAAATGCCGCAGAAATCTTAATTGCTAATTATGGTGTTGAATATGCCTTTTTATTGACGTTAAATGAAACATCGCAATTGAACGTTAGCCCTGATAGAAGTATAGAAAATGTTCAGGCTTTAATTAATAAAGATATAACCATAGAACAAATATCAAACACACTCAATATGCTTGAATATGAAGTAAAAAGAAATCTTCCGCAAGAAACTTTAGAACAAATTACACAAAAAGAAGAAGCTTTGGATAATGAAACAGAAACAGATCCGTCTGAGGAATCTTCTACAGATGATACTGAAACAGGAGATACCAGCACCGAAGATCCTGCTGATGCCGAAACCGATGATGATGACGACGACGATGATGATGAAAGTGGAACATCTGGCGAAGAAGATAAAGATAAAGATAAAGATAAAGATGAAGAAGAAGTACAAAAACAAGTGCTTCTTGAGTCTGAAAAAGAAGAACTTAAACAGATCTTCCTCAACTCTTTTATCATTAAATATGGCACAGAAAACGGACCCGCTCTGTTTGAAAAAGCCTGTGAGAATCCTAAAGATGTTGCAAATGCTTTTCATTTTGGGATAGATAAATCAGAAAGGCCCTTCTCTCTATCCAATAAACAAGTAATGACATATTTGAATAATATGGGATTGTATGCCTCAACTGACCTTGAGCTGGCCAAGGCCTTAGAAAAAGATGTAAAAGAAGTACAAAAAAATTTACCAAAGAAAACAAAAAAAGAAATAAACAAACAAAAACCTTTTGGCGACAAATTAAAAATCTTTTTCCAAGAATGTAAAAGAACTGCATCTGTGATTGTTTCTAAAATTGATACCTTTGTCCAAAAAATAAAAGACAAAAGATCTCAAAGAAAACAAAAAGATAAAGTTGCAGATACTGCTGCTTTGGTACAACAAAATCAAAAGAAAATGGCTCAACAAATTATTGCTCTTCGCAATGGAAACAATATAAGTCAGACACAATTACAACCCCAAGAATTGTATACCACCATGAAAAGTCAACATAATCAGATAACTATACACCAGTCTGGGAGATCAGCTGTAGGCATTTTAGCACTCAGCAGGGGAATGAAGGCAGATACCAGAGCTCCTGTAACGCCTATGACCGGTAGAACAGTGTCTAAC
>JAZNSB010000047.1:0-24854 GCA_045590955.1 Alphaproteobacteria bacterium
CCCCATTTTTTTAGTGTATGTCAGATATAATAATGTATGTTTATTGAAAAAAACTTAATTATAAGAGAGATAATTGACATCTGTATATATTTGTATAATATAGAACAAATAACGAACATTTTGCATAAGAATGAAAGAAAAAATTATAGCTTTAATAGATTGTGACTCATTTTTTGTATCTTGCGAAAGGGTTGATAACCCGTCTTTGCAAGGACAGGCTGTTTGTGTTATGAGCGGTTGCGGTAACAAAGGCGTTGTCATATCTCGTTCATCAGAGGCAAAATCTTTGGGCATAAAGATGGGCGAGCCATATTTTCAATTACACAGAAAATTTCCGCAAGTAATTTGCATTGGGGCAAGACACGGCAGATATTGTCAAATTTCTGCTTGTGTAATGGATGTCATTAAAAGATATAGTCCGCAGGTTGAGGTTGTTTCCATAGACGAAGCATATATAGATATTACCGGCATGCATAAAATTTATAAAACAACATATACGGACATTGCCGGTAAAATAAGACAATCCGTATATCAAGAAACAAAAATTCCCGTTTCCATCGGATTAAGCACCTCAAAAACATTGGCAAAGTTAGCCAGTGACAAAGCAAAAAATTGCGGAGGCATATATGTAATTAAGCCCACAGATATAGAGCAAAGTATCTATCAAACCAATATAGAAGAAGTTTGCGGCATTGGCAAACAAAGCGCCAAGTTGTTAAATTTTCATGGTATTTTTTCCATAAAAGATTTTATCAATAAAGAAAACAGCATCATTCAAAAATTGCTTGGCAGTCATGGAATGGAGTTAAAATTTGAATTATCGGGCAAAAGTATAAACACTGTAGATTTTGAAGCAAAAATTCCACAGTCTATTCAAGACACACAATCTTTTGAAGACTTCAGCAACAATAAAGAATTTTTGCAAAGTCACATCAGAATGCACATTCATAATTCTTCACAAAAGCTCCGACGATTAAATGGCTTTTGTTCGCAAATAGGGGTTATCTTAAGAAGCAAAGATTTCAGCACTTTTTGCCTTTATGACAAATTTGATAATCCTACAAATTCTGAATTTAGCATGCGTGACAAAGCATTAGCTTTGTTAGACAAGCTTTATAATTCCAAAATTGTTTACAGAAGCATTGGCATAGAATTAAAAAAACTTACATATAACAAGCAAGTCCAACAAAATTTATTTGAGGCATTTAATCCTGAAGACGATAAAATTTCCAGAGTTTTAGATGAATTAGAACAAAAATTTGGCAAAGATGTTGTAAAGCTTGGTTTATGAAACAACAAAAAAGAGCCTGTTAAAGGCTCTTTTTTGTTAGAAACGATTTAGTATTTTCCTTCAAAAGCATCAAGATAAATTTGCTTAATGTCTTCCATCAGCGGATATACAGGATTTGCACCGGTGCACTGATCGTCAAAAGCCAGTTCCACTAACTCATCCAAATTATCTTTAAATGTTTTTTCATCTATACCATAATCACGAATAGACTTTGCAATACCAATTTCTTCTTTTAGTTTTGCAATTGCATTTATCAAAAGATCAACTTTTTTGTCATCGTTTACACTTTCATCTGCCAAATATAACACATGGGCAATTTGACCATATCTTTTCTTGGCTTCAGGTGCTTTATATTGAGAAAATGTTGCCTGTTTTTTCGGGCAGTCATCAGCATTAAATCTAATAACCTGACAAATAAGCAATGCGTTTGCAATTCCATGAGGAATGTTATACATTGCCCCCAGTTTATGAGCCATGGAGTGGCATATTCCCAAAAACGCATTAGCAAAAGACATTCCTGCAATAGTTGCCGCATTATGCATTTTTTCTCTGGCTTTAGGGTTGTTTGCACCTTCATTATAAGAAGCAGGCAAATAACGAAAGATTTGTTTAATTGCTTCCAAAGCCAAAGAGTTTGTATAGTTTGTTGCCATCACAGAGACATATGCCTCCAAAGCATGAACCAATGCGTCAATTCCACCGGCAGCGGTTAAACCTTTTGGCATATTATCAACAAAATTTGCATCAATAATTGCCATTTTAGGGGTAAGCGCATAGTCAGCAATTGCATATTTAACATGAGAATGATCGTCTGTTATAATTGAAAACGGAGTAACTTCAGAACCGGTTCCCGATGTTGTAGGAATACAAACCAACTCTGCTTTTTTGCCCAAATCGGCAATAGAACAAATACGTTTTCTTATATCCATAAATCTCATTGATATATCTTCAAAATTTGTATTAGGTTGTTCATACATCAACCAAATAATTTTTGCCACATCCATTGGAGAACCACCACCGAAAGCAATAATCAAATCTGGTTTATAAGGTTTAACCATTGCCATGGCTTGTTCAACATTAGAAATTGTCGGATCAGGTTGAACATCAAAAAATATCTGGTAATCCACATCAATTTCTTCCAATGTGTCGGTAATTGTTCTAACGGCGCCGCTATCAAATAAGAAACGGTCTGTTACAATAAAGGCTCTTTTTTTGCCTTCAAATTCTTTTAAGGCCAAGTTTGTTGAACCACGTTTAAAATAAATTTTCGGAGGCACTTTAAACCACAACATATTTTCTCTCCTTTCTGCCACTGTTTTATAGTTTAGCAAATGTTTCACACCCACGTTTTCGCTCACCGAGTTAGAACCCCAAGAGCCGCATCCCAAAGTCAATGACGGCTCAAGTCTGAAGTTATATAAATCGCCGATTCCGCCATGCGAAGCCGGAGAGTTTATCAAAATTCTTCCTGTAGGCATTTTTGTTGCATACTCGTCAATTTTGTCTTGATTTCGTTCATCTGTATAAAGCACAGAGGTGTGTCCCAAGCCGCCCAAAGAAACAAGATCAAAAGCAGTTTTTGTAGCTTCTTGAAAATCTGTTGCTTTATACATTGTCAAAATGGGTGACAATTTTTCATGAGCATAAGGGTTTTTTTCAGAATAATCTGTTTGTTCTGCAAGCAAAATTTTAGTATTTTCAGGCACATCAAAACCGGCCAATTTTGCAATTGTATGAGCAGGTTGCCCAACAATTTGTGCGTTAACTGTTCCTTTTGGAGTCAGAATGATGTCGGCCAATTTTTTCATTTCAGACTTATTCAGCAGATAGGCACCACGATAAACAAATTCTTTTTTCACGTCTTCATAAACACTTTTTAACACAATTACAGATTGTTCTGAAGCGCAAATCATTCCGTTATCAAAAGTTTTGGACATCAAAATTGAAGAAACGGCTCGCACAATGTCTGCACTTTCATCAATAATTGCAGGAGTGTTTCCGGATCCCACACCCAAAGCCGGTTTTCCTGAAGAATAAGCGGCTTTAACCATTCCCGGACCGCCGGTTGCCAATATGGTGCTTATTTTCGGGTGTGTCATCAAAGCCTGTGTCATTTCTAAAGAAGGTTCATCAATCCAACCTATAATATCTTTTGGTGCTCCGGCTTTAACTGCGGCCTCCAACACTACTTTTGCGGCCTCAATTGTAGAATTTTTAGCTCTCGGATGTGGAGAAAAAATTATGGCATTTCTGGTTTTTAGACAAATCAAAGCCTTAAAAATTGCAGTAGATGTCGGATTTGTTGTAGGAATAATTCCGGCAATTACACCCAATGGGGAAGCCACAATTTTTGTTCCGTTCACCTTGTCGGTACTGATAATTCCGCAGGTTTTTTTGTTTTTGTGTTTATTATATATGTATTCAGCAGCAAAATGATTTTTTATAATTTTGTCTTCCAACACACCCATGCCGGTTTCTTCCACTGCCATTTTTGCCAGTTTAATTCTCATTTTATCGGCAGCGGTTGCGGCAGCTTTGAAAATAGCATTAATTTTTTCTTCAGTAAAACATGCAAACTGATTTTGAGCAACGGTAACTCTTTCAATAAGCTGTTCCAAATCTTGTATATTCATAATTTTTTTCATCATTATTCCTCTTCGTTAGCAATTGAAGGACCTTGTTCTCCATATTCTTTTACTTTTTTAAAAGCATCTTTAAAAGAGCCCAAACAAGCATTTCCGGCAATACAACCACCGGTGCAGCACATAACTTCAATTAAGTTGCCCAAAGGGCATTTTCCTGTTTTTGCATACATTTTAAGGTCACGAATAGATTTTTTATCCAGTCCGTCAATAATAACAGGTTTTACTGCATCAGGCTCACCTTTCCACGCAGCTTGAACAGATTTTGCAACTCCTCCGGTTAAAGCAAATTCTCTTGCTTCTTTAGAGCTTTTATATTCAAAATCTTGTTCATCTCCGGCATCAATTTGAATTCCCATTGCAATCAAAGTTGCTCCCAATTCTTCAAAGTTCATTAAATAATTAACATTCGGGTTATCAAGAACTTCTCTTCTTTTTGCAAAACACGGGCTTATAAATACCGTAATGGCATCAGGGTGTTTTTCTTTTACCATTTGAGCAGTATAATAAAGAGGGGTTTTTGCATCAGACACAAAAGGCACAATTTCCGGCAAATGTTTTTTAATCAATTCATTATATCCGGCACAACAAGAAGTTGTCATAAAGCTTTGGCCTTCTTCCAGCCTTTCTTGAAAATCTTTAGCTTCTGTTTTTGCGGTAATGTCTGCTCCTTGTGCTACCTCATAAACTTCTGCAAAGCCAATTTTTTTGAAAGCATCTTTAATTTGTGAAGGCTTACATGGTAAATGACCTATCAATGCAGGTGCAATTAACGCTATGACCTGCTTGCCTGCTTTAATGTGTTTTAAAATATCAATTACCTGAGATTTTGCATGCACAGCACCGAACGGGCAGGCTGTAACACATTTTCCGCAAGAAATACATTTTTCTTTATCAATTCTTGCAAATCCGAATTCATCTTTTTCAATTGCTCCCACCGGACAAGCATTTTCACAAGGAACCACGGTTTTAACAATTGAACCATAGGGGCATGCGGCCATACACAATCCACATTTTTTACACTTTGCCGGATCAATTACTGCCTTTCCGTCCACATGGGAAATTGCTCCGAATTTACAAGCATTCATACATGGTCTTGCCATGCAACCCTGACACAAATCGGTTACATAAATTCTTGATGACGGACAACTGTGACAAGCACTTTCAACCACGGTTAAAGGGTTAGCATCAGGTTCTTGTCTTTCCAAAGCTTTTTTTGCATATTCGGACAACAAAGTTTTTTCATCATCATTTTCAATGGAAAAACCCAGACCGGCCAAAGTTCTGGCTCTTAAAATGCCACGTTCTTTATAAACGCAACATCTGAACGGAACTTCTGAGCCTTTTGGTCTCATTTCATATGGAATTAATCTGGCATTTTCTTCAAAATTATTTGATAAAAAAGCCTTAATCACTCTTACCAAAACTTCTCGTTTCAGTCTTTTTGTTTCTAGTTCTGAAGATATATTCATTTGTTTAATTTACTTTCAATTACTTTCATTACTTTTTCTAAATTTGCAGACGAAATAATTTCGTCATCAACGCATACATACGGAGCTTTTGAAAATGCATCAGATTTATCGCACACCCCCAAACATCTTACAGATGTTATTTCCACTTTATCTGCATATTTTTCCGTTAATTTATCCAGCATGGACTTTATCACATCACCGCCCATAACAAAGCACGTTGTTCCTTGGCAGATTTTAACCTGTATTTTTTCCATTTTGTTCTCCTAGATATAGTGTATGACAACTTGTTTAAAATACTTTTGTTCCAATAATTGCTTTAGTTTTTTTACAATGTTTCTTCTCACTTCAATTTCAATAGGCAGAGCAGGATCATAATGCGCCTGATTAATCATTGCACCTACCATAAATTCAATAATGTCAGACTGCAACAAAAAATTTATTAATTTCCCCGCAGCATCTTTATGGTTTATTTCTTCTCTTTCCAAATAATCGGCAGCTCTTGTAAGTGTTAAAATTCCCTCTGTAAGCAAATCAACACCGTCCATATGTGCCACCGGAGGCAAATCACCGCTTTCTTGATTTGGCAAATTGGTTATTTCTTTTTTTAACTCTCTGGCAATTAAATTTGCTGTTGTTCCGCCACAAATTGCTTTTTTTCCGGCAAAGCACGCAAAAGACAAACAAAATTCTCTGTCTTTTATTTTATTATATGGCGGTCCTGTAAACACCAGAGCCTTTCTGGGATTTCTAAAATACAACACACTACAAGAAATATCGTCACCGGCGTGTTCTTCAGGTTCAACGGACAACGCTTTTTGAATCACTTGTTTTGAAAGTTCCGTGCTTGAAATTTGAGGATTTGTTTTTAAAGTTGTTTGCAAAAAATTAATCAACCCTTTTCTTTGCAAACCAAGAGGCAGTTCTCTTGAGCCGATTCCCGCCTGTGTTACTCCGTCCGAACAAAACAATAAACGATCGCCTACATCCACCTTAAAATGATACAAATTCAGATGTCTGTTTGCAAATTTCAAAGATGTAAAATCTTTATGTTCCAAAGGAACTTCGCTATTGCCTCTCATCAGCACAAAAGAAGGATTTCCTTCTTCTACCACCCAAACATTTCCGTCATTTCTACAATCTACGGCAGAAAACGTTGCATAGCTTATTTTTCTTACTTGGCAAACAGGCAGTGAATCCATAATGGTTTGTGCGGCTTTTTCAATTGGAATATCTTCTTCAATAAAACGCAACAACATGGTTGATGTCATACAAGACAAAATGTTGGCTTTAATTCCACTGCCCAGACCGTCAGACAACACGGCAATAAGTCTTTCTTGATTTTCTGTTCTTTTAGAAACAAAATAATCACCGTAAGCATTTTGACCGAATTTTTTTACCTGAGAGCAATCAATATCAATAAACATTTATTCCTCATCATCATATTGGCTGGCAATAGTATTTAAAATGGTTTCTGTCTGAACCATGTGTTCACCCAGCAAACAAGCAATTTGTTGCACGGTTGATATATTTTTATCAATCATTTCCTTGGCTTTTTTTGCAACAATTTCTTTAGAACTATTGGCGTTTGTAATGTCTGTAATAATTGCTCCCACACTTTCGTTTTGTTCAATAGGGAATACATGCAGATCAAAAATTTTGTTTTTATATCTGAAAGTTTCTTTATGCATTTCTTTTCCGCTGTTTAGCACTGCAGAAAAAATCTTTTGAGCATCAAACAAATCTTCAATTTTTGTTCCTGTCAGTTGAGAGAGATTTTGCGAAGTTTCTTGCATTTCTGCCGGCACAAACATTTTAACAAAAGCTTCGTTTGTTTCCAAAATCTTAAGATCTTTATCCAACAATACCATGGCAGAAGGGATGGATTTTAGCATTGCGCTGGCTTTTTTCGTCGCCAATTTTCTCATATAAGACACACACATAGAAGGCTCTGCATATCCGTTTAACAAGGCTTTTGCCATGTCTTTGCAGGTCTGATATCCGCATCCCGCACAGTTAAGCTCATCTTCCGGAGTATATTTTCCTATTTTATGCAAGGCCTGCGTAATTTCATCCATTGAAAAAGCTTTTTCATTTGTAGGATTTGCTGTATATTCTTTCGCAACCACTACATTTGCTGTTGTTGGAATATCTTTTCTGCTTTTAACGTGACGTAAAATTCTTGATACATTATTTGCATCAGAGGTTTTTGTTGCAATACACGGACCGTGAACACATCCGCCAACACAAGCCAAAGCCTCAATAAACAATGGGTTCTTTAGCTTATCATTTGCAAAAGTATTAACCGCCAAATCAAAAGCCTCTAAAGAACAAACCTGTGTTAAATGCACATTATCGGCCACACCGATTTTTCTGATTGTTTCATTCATTCCGCCATCCATCGGATACAAATTGCCTTCATGAGCATATTCAGGTTCAAATACCTGCTCCAAACAATCGCCATTTTCAAATTTAATGTCATTTTCTTTGAACCACACTTTAACTTCTTCAAAGGTTAAGGCATAATCAATCAAATTTTTATTTTCATCAGATTCTTCTTTTTTTGCAATGCATGGGCCGATAAACACCACAGCAATATCTTGACCAAAATGGTTTTTGAGCATTTTGGCATGTGTTAAAGCAGGAGAAGCAAGCGGAACAATGTATTGAGCAAGTTCTGGCTTATACAATTTAACATATTTAACAATTACAGGACAAGCACTTGAAATAAGCAAACCTTTGTCTTTTTGGTTAAGAATTCTTGCTGTTTCAATAGAAACTTCTTGTGCACCCAAAGCTGTTTCACTCACACCGGTAAATCCGGCCTTTTTAAGAGTGGCAATCAATTGTTTGGAAGTACATGGAAACGAAGCTCTCCAACTTGGAGCCAAAGATACATATACTTTTTTACCGCTTGCAAGAAGCTGTTTAACAGCTTCCACATCATTTCTCACTCTTTTTGCTTTGCTGGGGCAAGGGGCAATACACCTTCCGCAAGAAATACATTTTTCTGCAATTACGCTTGCATGTCCGTTTTGAATGCAAATAGATTTTACCGGACATCTGCGCACACATTTATAGCAATCTTGACATTCATTATTCAGTGTATAAACAAGTGCATTTGTTTCCATTACATTTTCTCCAATAGTCGGATAATTTCTTGTTGGTTAAGCCCGGAATACTTTTTATCATCAATAAAAATGTTTGGTCCGTCCTGGCACAAATTTGTGCATCTGCACCCTACCAGTTCAATGTTAATGTCTTTATTGTTTTGCTTTACATATTCTTGTAAAAAAGCCAAAGTTTTATCATTACCTCTCACATAGCATGAGCTACCCAAACATACTTTAATTGTAGTCATTTTTTCCTCTTATCATAAATTTTTTCACAAAATAATAAAATGAGCACATAAGTCAAGTAAAAAAGCACAAAAAACCGAGCTTAAAATAACAAAAAAGCTCATTTTTTGCTAATAATGTGTTCAATTTCCGGTTTCATATTTTTTAGTTTATTTCTAAAAAACATCGGATAGGCCTCATATTTGGCAAGTTCATTTATTTTCAGCCATTCCAACCTTTCTTCCACCGTCCCGTTAAGGGTTTTGCTTGTGGTATTAAAAGATTTTATTCCCTTTGGTTTCATCAAAAAATAGAAAGTAATCTCATGACAATCCAAATTTTTCAGCATACCGTCATTTCTTTTAAAGAAATTTTCTTCTACAAAAGCCAACCTTTCAATTTCATAATGCTCGCCGGTTTCTTCAAAAACTTCACGTTTTACGGCATCTTCAGCGGTTTCCCCCATCTCTATTGCGCCGCCGATTGAATAATAGTATTTTTCTGCATCATTTGTGGCAAATAAAACTGCATCATCTTCAATAATTATTGCGGCAGCTCTCAATCTAAATCGTTTGCTATCCGGCGTTTGAAAACATACGTCATTGTTTAATTTGTCTACGATATTTGAAATTTTTTGCATAATAAACTCCTCTGTTTTTATAGTGCAATTTTTCAAATAAAATCACAACCTCAAAAGATTTTAATCCCCTAAAAAGAACAAAATTTAGAATAAATTGACAAGATTAATTTTTGTTTTATCTTACAAACAAGGAAGGTGCAATATGTCTATACTTTTAAAACAGGTAAATTTGAACAATCAGATAACAGATATTTTAATATCGCAAGGAAAATTTGCTTTAATTTCTCCAAACCAGCCTATTGATGGAAAAAAAGTTATAGATTGCACCAATATGGCAGTTTTGCCGGCATTTTATAACAACCACTCGCATGCGCCTATGAGCATTTTCAGAGGCATTGGAGATGATAAATCACTTTTTGACTGGCTCAATCAAGACATTTGGCCCAGAGAAGCCAAACTAACAGATGATATGATATATACAGCCACAAAATTTGCTATTTTAGAGATGGTAAAGACCGGCACGGTATTTTTTGCAGACATGTATTTTGGCATGGAGCCTATTATGGAGGCAGTTGCTGATATGGGCATAAGAGCAGCGCTTTCATTTTGCAACTGTGATTTGTTTGATGAGCAAAAGCGCAAAAAAGAAATTTCTGACACGATAAAATTTCTTAATATTCCAAACAAAGCAAAAGATTTGATTATTAAAACCCTTTCCGTGCATGCAATCTATTCTACTTCTGCTGAGTTAATTAAATTTAATGTAGATTTGGCCAAAGAACACAATATGCACTTGCAAATTCATGCTTGCGAAACAAAAAAAGAAGTAGAAGATTGTATCAAAGAACATGGTTGCACACCAATTGAATATCTTGATAAACTTGGAGCTTTAACAGACAAAACTCTGTTGGCTCACTGCGTGTGGTTAAGTGATAAAGATATAGAAATTTTGGCCAAAAACGGAGTTTGGCTATGCACCAACCCATCATCAAATTATAAATTGGCATCAGGTGTGTTCATGCTTCAAAAACTTTTAGATAAAGGTTGCAATGTTTGCCTTGGCACAGACGGCATGGCTTCAAATAACAATCTGAGCATGTTAGATGAAATGAAGCTTTGTGCGCTGTCTGCAAAAATCGCCTCTTTTGATCCCACAGCCGGCAAAGCACCTTGTGTGTTTGACATTGCCACAAAAAACGGAGCAAGAGCGTTTGGCTTAAATGCCGGAAGCATAGAGCAGGGAAGAGATGCAGACTGCATATTGGTGGATTTGAATAATCACTTTTTGCAACCAAATCATAATCTTATTTCAAATATGGTATATTCGGCAGACAGTTCTTGCATTAACACAGTTATTTGCAACGGAAAAATTTTAATGCAAGATAAATATGTAAATGGTCAAGAGCAAATAATTGAAGATATTAAAAGTCTTTCTGCAAAAATAAAGTAAAAACAATCTTGTAAACGGTATATGTTTTATTTGCATATCAGCAAAAAATATGCTATAATCAAATATACAAAAAATTATTGGGTTTTTGATACTATTATAGAATTATATAAGATTTTCAAAGGCCTAAGCAAAAAGCAATTAACTAAACAATAATAACAAAAAAACAAAAAAAATTATGAAAAAAAATGAGCAGAAAGAAAGCAAATTTGAAGCTTTCTGTCGTAAAGTTGCTACGGCTATTTGCCTTGTTATGGCAGTGATGGTTTTGATTTACGGCTTGATGCCAGGAGAAAAACCAAATCATGTGGTTATTGGTTCTGCATATCTTAATGGTGTGCAGGCTGATGTCAATGAAAACGGTGTCGCTTTAGTTGGCATTAAATTCATTGATGACAAACCAGTCCAAGGTATGAGCTTTGAGGGTGATGTTTATGATGCCGCTGTTGACGCAGTAGCTGACTGGCAAAGCCTGGTTGATGCAATCCTTGAAGGTTTTGAGGTAAGCAAAGAGCAAAAAGATGTTCTTACGCTCTATGCAATGCGCAACGGTAAGTTCGGGTTCATAAACTCCAAGTTTGTGGAGGATCTGAAATCCGGAAGGTCAGATGTCTATTACATGTGGCTTTATGACCATGAGGGCATTCCTTTGGAGTTAAAGCAAGAAGGTATTCAGTATATGTGGGTGCTGAAAAACCTTTGGCTTGGCAATGTTACCATTGATGAGCTGGCAGAGTGTCCTATGCTTAGTTACAGGGCAATTCCTGTTGAGCAAATGTTTGATGAGAATGGCAACGTTCTCTGGAACAAAGAACTGCAAAAAGCTCTGCACCAAGGGAGCCGAAAAACGGCTCTTGAGGCTTTAGGGCTTTAGGGCTTTAGCTCAGACCATGAAAATCTTTAAGTACCCGTCACATTATGTGGCGGGTACTTGATTTTTAAACACAAGTCATATAATGTTTGTTTAAATTTTTATAAGGCAACAAAATGGAAAACGTCAGAAAAAAACTAAAAGAAAACGCAGAGCCAAAATATCAAAAGTTTATGCAATTGCTTATTCCCGGTTGCAAACATATTTTAGGCGTAAGAATGCCGGTTATAAAAAAAATTGCCAAAGATTTTTCACAAGAACAAATGCAGCAATATCTTTGTCATTCCCCTCATTATCTTGAAGAACATCTGCTGCAGGCAATTTTTATCGGCAAATTATTTTATAGCACATCAGATTTTGCTCTTATATCCGGTTTTGTTCCAAAAATTAACAATTGGGCTGTATGTGATTGTTTCTGCACCAATTTAAAATTTTCTGCAGAAAATAAAGAAGAAATGCTTAAATTTTTGACACGTTATTTTAATTCACATTCTGAATTTGAAATTCGCTTTGCCATGGTAATGTTGTTAAATTATTTTATTGAAGAGCCAATGCTTTCATACATTTTTGCAAGAACAGAAAATTTTAGTCATCAAGGATATTATGCTCAAATGTCAGTAGCTTGGCTTTTGTCACAATGTTTTGCTAAATTTGAACAACGCACACTTTCATATCTTAAAGTTTCTTCTTTAGACAATGTCACATACAACAAAACCATTCAAAAAATTTTGGAATCACGAAAAGTTTCAAAAGATTTGCACTGGCTGTTAAAATCGCTGAAAAGACATTAACTTTTTCCAAATACTTCATTTAGTTGTCTGTTTACCCTGTAAAAAGTTGTGCATTTTGCAATATCTTTAAGTCTTCTGGCTCCAATATAAGACATAGTAGACCTTATTCCTCCCAAAATTTCTTGCATTACGGCATCTGCAGGGCCTTTATACTCTACTTGCACCACTTTTCCTTCTGAAGCTCTGTAACAAGCCATTCCTCCAAAATGTTTTTCTTGAGCCAGCTGAGAAGACATTCCGTAGAACTGTTTATATTTTTCATTTATTTGTAACGGTTGTCCTGTTGTGATATTTATTTGGTTTGTTTGAATTGTCTTTTCAATAAGTTCACCGGCGGCTTCATCTGTTCCTGCAAGCATTCCGCCAAGCATAACAAAATCAGCTCCGGCACCAAAAGCTTTTGCCACATCTCCCGGGCATGTGCAACCGCCGTCGGCGCAAACCAAACCGCCCACGCCGTGAGCTGCATCTGCACATTCCAAAACAGCAGAAAGCTGAGGTCTTCCCACACCGGTTAATTTTCTTGTTGTGCAAACAGAACCCGGACCAATTCCAACTTTTACAATATCGGCTCCGCTTAATATCAAATCTTGGGTCATATCTTCGGTTACAACATTTCCTACCATAAGCAAAATGTTTGGAAATTTTTCCCTTACTTCTTTTACCATGTCAGTAAGCTTGGGAATATATCCGTTTGCAATATCAATACAGAGTTTATCTATTTTAAAGTTTTTATTTTTCAACAGATTAAATAGTTTTTCTTTGTCGTCTTTTAATCCGGTTGAAATAAACGTATACGAATTTTGACAACTTTCTTTAAGCTCAAAATTTTTTTCTAAATACTCAAAGTTTTGTTTATCAGCAAAGTCATAATGTTTATGCAGACATGTAATTGCTT
Source organism: Alphaproteobacteria bacterium (assembly GCA_045590955.1). GTDB lineage: Bacteria > Pseudomonadota > Alphaproteobacteria > RF32 > CAG-239 > JAZNSB01. Next base: position 13,328 of record JAZNSB010000047.1, read on the forward strand.
TGTGTTTTTGCAGGGTGTCATTCATTTCAAAAGTCCCTGTTGTTGCCATATTTGCGGCAATTATTCCGCAAGATTTAATTGTTTTCGGATAGTATTTGAATTTATATTCTCTAATTACGTCTGCCTGACTTCTTGAATTAAGAGTTGTTCTTTTGGGTTTAAACAAAACGTCACAAAAATCTAATTCCACAGTATCTTTAATTTGAGTCATCAATAGTTCCTTGTTATAAATTTTTTAATTTTTCAGATTTATTTTTCTATACATATATACTGCAATGGGCACTCCCAAAAGCATTCCCCACAAACCTATCATTGCATGAGCAATATATAAAATAATTAAGGTCATTACGGGGTTAATGTGCATTACGGAAGATACAATTCTCGGGTTTAGCACATATGCTTCTATTAAATGTATAACCACAATCATAAGCAAAGCCCAAAATCCCAGTTCCATTCCGCCTGTATTTATAGACATTAACAAAATAGGCACGGAAGAGATCCACATTCCAAGCACGGGTATTAGTCCGCACATAAACACAATGGTGCACAGCAAAGCAATTGCCTTAACGTTTAACAAATACAAACATATTGCGGTCAAGATGGTGTTTATTGCAGAAATAATTAATTGTGCTCTAAAGTTTTCTCCGACCACTCTTGCAAACAGTAATATACTGTCGGCAGTTTCTCTATAAGATTCTGCCAGTTTGGTAAATCTTAACTTTCTAACACCTTTTGAAAGCACCGGCAAATCAAGCATAATCAAAAAGCTGAACAAAATGGCCAAAAAGAACCAACCGAAATAGTGCACACTTTTTTCCAACAAACCTCTTACAATTGCCCAGGCGCTTACCACAAAACTTTCAGGCATCATCACATCTTTAATTTGTGGTAACATTGGAGCAATAAGAGTATTTTCGGCAAAATTTTTATTAATCCAGTTTTTAACGGAAGCCATTGATTTAGGCAGTTGTTCGGTAAAGTTTATGGTTTCTGCTAATAAAATGGGAGGAATATAAACCAAAAAAGCAAACACACACAGCAAAAAAAACAAATACAAACATACCACAATAAACTTCCTGTTCAGCTTATACTTTTTGCGTATTGCGTGTGTAATGCTTGAAGCAATAAAACACATAATAAAAGTGATAAACACAAGCCCGAACATTTGTCTGAACATGTAAAGAAGACCCAAAAACACAGCCCAAATAAAATAGGCTCTGTTTGTTTTAATAAATTGCGAAATACTAAATGTCATAATCTTCACCGAATTAAAAAAACACCATAATAAGTATAAAATCTTTTTTTAATTTTTCAAACACAATGGGCAGGTTTTTAACATAAACCTGTCCATAAAATTCTATATTTTACGAATTCATTGTCTCTCTTTAGTGTTTATTTGTGTTTTTATTTCAAGTTTAAACCAAATTTTTTCATTACGTTTTTTACAGTGTTTTCAACGGCTCTTTCAATGTCAATATCTTCATTGTCCGGTTTTGTTGATATTTTTGCATGAATGTTGGCTTTTGTTTGGTTTAAAGTCATAGATTTAATAATTCCGATTGCAGATAGTGCTTGTTCTTTGTTTGTGGTCACAATTTCTTCCAAATCACCGTCTGCTTTCAAATAAATATCCAAACAATTGTGCAGATAGCTTTGCTTAATTTCAATTCCCAGATAAGACAATTCGCTTATTTCTTTATAAATCATGTCATGGTTGCCCATAAACAGATGAATCATATATTTTAAGCCTATGGAAAGAGCGACATATGGTTTATATTGTTCCAAAGCGGTTGCTTTATTTTTTACCTTAATGACCACGCATTCCAAAGTCATTGCTTTAAGACAAGATTGCACAAACAAAGCCACAGCTAAAAGATTAATGTTTAAATCGTCAAATCTGTTCCGAAGAATGATAATTTGGTCCTCAGCATGAATTTCTATGATCTGTTTTGCCAAAGCAACATATCCGTCCCAAGTAAACTCAGGTAATTCTTCAACCTCAAACACGGGACGTGGATGATTAAAAAAAATATCGTTTAATGTTTCATCTAAAGCAATTTCAATCATTTTAATCCGTCTTTAATTATCATCTTCATTATTTTCTGGAGCAATATAGTGTTTTTGAGCTTTAACTTTTGTAATTCTTCGGTTTGTTACGCTCAAAACCTCATATTTACAAAATTCATCTTCCACCAAGTCGCCTGCTTTTGGTTCTCTTCCCAAAAGTGCAAAAACATATCCTCCAATGGTGCTTTCTTCATGTTCTATTTTTGGCAAATTCAGGCATTCAAAAGCATCTTCAATCAGGAACAGTCCGTCAAATTCACAAATTGTTTCATCAATTTTTTTCATTGGTTCTTCGGCAACACAATCATGTTCATCCATAATATCGCCCACCAGTTCTTCTAAAATATCTTCTAAAGTAAGCATTCCTGCGGTTCCGCCATATTCATCAACCACTATTGCCAAATGTAAATGCTGAGCCATCATTTGGTGTAAAATATCAGAAATTGATTGGTTTTCCGGCACCACTAAAATTTTGCGAGAGATATTTTTTAAAAAGTTTTTTTGTTCTTTTTCTGCGCTATGTTCCATAATATCTCTGATATGAACCATACCGATAATGTGGTCTCTGTCTTTTTCACACAGAGGAAAACGATTATGTTTGTGTTGTTTAACAAAATCCAAAGCTTCTTCAAAAGACATATGAGTATATAAACACTTCATTTCTTGTCTGGGCATCATAATTTCATGTGCACAAATTTCAGAAAAACAAATGGCATTTTGAATGATTTCGCCTTCTGTTTCATCAATAATTCCGCCTTTTTGAGAAGCATCTATTATAATTTTTATTTCTTCTTCGGAATGGGCATTTTCATGTTCGTTTGTTTGTCTTGTTCCCATAAGTTTTAATATCCAGATTGATACATGGTCAAAAACCCATATAAACGGAGCAAAAATTCTGTTAAAAGCATATAAAGCCGGAGCAATTGCCAACACATATCTTTCTGTGTCTTGAATTGCCAAAGACTTTGGCACCAGTTCACCCAAAACTACGTGTAACAACGTAATAAAAGTAAAGGCAATACCAAAACTTAAAGAATGTAATAATACGGGGTTGTCTGTTAAATATCCTCCCAACCACATTTCCAACAGTTTTGACACAGCCGGTTCACCAATCCAACCAAGTCCCAAAGAGGCAATGGTAATGCCAAGCTGAATTGCGCTTAAATATGTGTTAAGCCTGTCATTTATTTTAATGGCAATTTTTGCTCTTTTGCTTCCCTGATGAGCCAGTTCTTCCAATTTTGTTCTTCTGATTTTAACAATGGAGAACTCGGATACCACAAAGAAGGCATTTGCAAACACCAGAAACAAAACCAGTGCGATATTGATTACATACATATAAGTTGGCATTTTTTTGCTCTTTTCATCTGTTTAAAGTTATATTTATTTTGCAATTTTATACATTTTTGTGAACATTATGTCAATTATATATTAAGATAAGGTAAAAGATAATTAAAATATAAAAGAGGCTCTGGTTTAGAGCCTCTTTTTTAGAAAGCATTTAAGGGTTTATTACTTTTTTGCTTTAATTTCAGAAGTGCAATGAGGACAACGAGTTGCATCAATGTTAATTTCCATTTTGCAGAAAGGACATTGTTTAGTTGTTGGATTTTTAGCACATTCCTGTTCTTCTTTTTTATCAAGTTTTGCTTGCAAATCATTAATTGCTTTAATCAATATAAACACGGCAAAAGCCACAATTAAGAAGCTGATACATGTGTTGATAAACAAGCCGATATTTAAGGTAACAGCACCATCTTGTTGAGCTGCAGCCAAAGATGCATAAGGAATTTCACTTGCGCCACGTTTAAGCACAACAAACAGGTTGCTGAAATCCACTTTGCCAAGCAACAGACCGATTGGAGGCATAATCACGTCTTTTACCAAAGAGTCTACAATTTTGCTGAATGCGGCACCAATAATAATACCTACAGCCATATCAATCACGTTTCCGCGCATTGCAAATTTTTTAAATTCAGAAATCAAATTTTTAAACATAGTCAAAGTCTCCATAATTTATGATTTTTTAGCATAAATTCCAAATTTTTAAATTCAAGCACATTTAAAAATAAATACCAAATTATCAACAATTACTGTAAATGCGCTTTAAGAAGTTGTTTTTTTGCAATCAGTATTTATACTTAATATGGTTCAGGTTAAAAAAAGGACATACATGTCATTAGAATTTAACATAGAAGATAAAAGGTTGATAATTTTTTTAAGTTCTGATTTACGCAAATATAACAATCAGAAACAAATTGACATGTTGTTTGAAAGCCTAAATCACATAAAAACGGTAGGTTTTGACAGCACTAAATTAAAATTCTGGGATTCTAATATAGCTTCTGTCATCTTTCGTTTGGTAAAAACTTGCAGGTCAAAACACATTTCAGTCAATCTGTCCTCTCTTCCAAAAGATTTGCAAAATCTCCTTAATTTGGCTTTGACGGTAGAAAACAACGTATCTGAACCGGAAAAAAAATCTTTTTCATTTTTTGAAAATATAGGTCAATGCGTTTTAAACATATGTGCTTCATTAAAAAAGACGGGCAAATTTTTATGTAAAGTTTTATCTTCTTTAAACAGATGTTTTATAGGGCGTTCTGTCATGCGCAAGACAGACTTTTTATTTTGTTTTGCGGAATGTGGATATAAATCTGTAGGCATTGTCAGTTTGGTCAGTTTTATGGTTGGGCTCATTTTGGCGTTTGTCGGCGCCATACAGTTACGCATGTTTGGTGCGCAAATATATGTTGCTTCACTTGTCACCATTGGCATGACGCGCATTATGGGTGCTATAATGTGTGCCATTATCATGGCGGGCAGAACAGGAGCGTCATATGCGGCAAACATTGGCAGTATGCGAGTAAATGAAGAAATAGACGCCTTAAAAACATTTGGTTTTTCTTCCACGGATTTTTTAATTTTGCCCAGACTTTTAAGTTTAACGTTCAGTATGCCGATACTTGCCATATTGTCAGATTTTTTCGGTATATTTGGCGGTGCTTTTGTAGGAGTTGCCATATTAGACATTTCTTTTGTTCAGTATTGGCACTATACTGTTGATGCGTTTGGCCTTGCAGACTTTTTGGTTGGTATTTTGCATGCTTTCATCTATGGCATCATCATTTCTTTATGTGGGTGTTATTATGGAATAAATTGCGACAGAAATGCCGAAGCTGTAGGATTAGCCACCACAAAATCGGTGGTGTCATCCATTGTTATAATGATAGTAATTACCGGCATACTTACATTTGTTTTTGAGGTTTTGGGCATATGACAACACAAAGCAAAATAATAGGACAATCATTAAACATTGGCTATGATGACCATGTTCTCATGCATGATTTAAATTTTGAGGTAAAAACCGGAGAGATTTTTGCTATTATGGGTCCTTCAGGTTGTGGCAAAAGCACTTTGTTAAGAGTTTTGACGGGGTTATTACCTCCTATATCCGGCAAAGTTATTATCAATAATGCAGACTTTTATGGGCAAAAAGGCAAAAAACGAGATCAAATCATGCGCCAAAGCGGAGTTTTATATCAAAGCGGAGCATTATTTAGTTCCATGACACTTGGACAAAATATCGGGCTGATATTAGAGCAATATACGGATTACAGTCCGTCCATGATACAAGACCTTGTCAATTTCAAGCTTTCTCTTGTGGGATTAGGGGGATATGCAGATTTTTATCCGTCAGAAATAAGCGGAGGCATGAAAAAAAGAGCAGGTTTGGCCCGAGCCATGGCTTTAGATCCCCAAATTTTATATTTAGACGAACCCTCTGCCGGTTTGGATCCGGTAAGTTCCAAATTGCTGGATGATCTAATTTTAGAGCTAAACCAAAGTTTGGGCACAACATTTGTTTTTGTAAGTCATGAACTAAGTTCCATTTTTTCCATAGCGGACAACAGCATATATTTAGACAAATACACCAAGAGCATATCGGCCACTGGTAAGCCGACAGACATATTAAAAAATCCGCCAAATGAAAGAGTTTTAAGTTTTTTAACCGGAGGTAAGCAATAATGAGCAAACAACCAAATAAAAAAATGATAGGAATATATACGTTTTCCGGCATATTAATTTTTCTTCTGATTTTATTTTTCTTTTTGCAAAACAAAATATACAGTGGCAGCAAAAATGAAGTGGTAATGTATTTTGAAGAGTCAATAAGCGGTTTAAATGTCGGTTCGCCGGTTGTTTTTATGGGTGTAAAAATCGGAGAAGTCAGCCGCATAAAAATAGACGCCGATACGGAAGATTTAAGCTTTAGCATACCTGTATATGCCAGAATGCACACACGCTCTTTAGATGCCACCAAACAATTTAGCTCCGGCAAAGAAGTAATGGATGCGCTGGTTGCCAAAGGTTTGAGAGCAAGACTTGTTCCCCAAAGTTACATTACCGGGCAGTTAATGATAGAACTTGAATTATATAACAATGCCCCAATCAAATACCACCAACGTTCTGATGAAACTCTTGAAATTCCCACGGTTTTATCCTCATTAGGAGAAATTTCCAAGGGTTTACAAAAACTTCCCGTTGGAGAAGGGGTTAAAAACTTTAGCAGTTTTTTTGAGCAATTAAACAATACAATGCCTCGTATAAACCAAATTGTGGTAGACATAGAAAGTATTTTGCAACGCAACAAAAACACTTCAACGGAGCTTTTGGAAAATTTTAATAAAGCCATGCAAAACGTTGCCAAAGCCGCTAAGTCTTTACAAAATTTAACAGACTATTTGGAACAACATCCTGAAGCATTATTGAAAGGAAAAAAATAATGAAAAAACAAATTTTATTTATTTGCCTTTTTTTAAGCGCATGTTTAGGAGGGTACAGTCCTTCAAGCAAATTTTACAGTCTTCAGTCACAGCCGGCTGTTACGGAATATAATTTAAAAGACAAGAGCATAGGCATAGAAGCTGTTTCTTTGCCCGATTATTTAGACAAGGGTCAAATAGTTTCATTTTCTTCAGACGGCACACAAATGTATATAAACGAGCAAGATCGTTGGGGAGGCCGGTTGGACGACATGATACAAAGAACAATAGCAGAAAATCTTGGTAAAACATTGCCGTTTTGTGTTGTAAAATCCAAAACAGCGCTTTTAGAAAAATTTAATTATCTGATAAAAGTTCAAATTGTTCGTTTTGACAAAGTCGGCAACAATGCGGTTTTAACAGGTTGGTGGCAAATAACAAACTCAAACGGCAATGTTTTATATAAAGGCAAAACAAATTTGCAGGAAGTAACCGATGGCACATATCCGTCATATGTTAAATCTCAAAGCAAGATGCTTTTTGCCATGAGCGAACAAATAGCAAAGAAACTTGCCTTAAAATAAACGTTGAAATCAAAACAAACCCCGACATATCGGGGTTTGTTTTGATGAAATACTTATCTTTCCATATATTGGTCATATTTTTGCCGATTAAGGCTTAAATTTTGAGGTTTTTGAACATCTGTTTCTTCTACATCATACTTTTCTTTGTGTCTCAACAGTTTAACTGCCAAGCATGGATTTTTTCTTGCAATGTTACTTATATTATATCCGGTAAGTGCATTTTTTGCAGATTTATAAGAAAAATTGTTATTTTTATCGGAATCAAGAGTTTGAGCAAACAAATCCATTGCTTGTTCATCAAATTTCTGATTTGCTTCGGCGATTTGGGCCAATCCGTAATAAGCACCGATATGTGAATCAGGATCATTTTTTTCAGATTTCAATGTTGCGTCAAACAAATCCAAAGCTTTTTCTGCCAATTTCGGATTAGCTTTTACAATTTCTCCCAGCGCCAAATATGCATATTTAAAGGAGTTTGGGTCATTAATATCTTCAGACAGCCCTTTTTCAATGACTGATAATAAATTTTCGGCATTTTTCGGATTTTCTTTTACATATTTTTCTACAGAAATAAACAACATTCCCATTTTTTCGGCAGAATCTGATGTTTTTATCCTTTGTTCAATTTCTTGCACAGACATTTTATTTCTCCGTATTTCCGGCACGTCCTTAACTTTAAGGTTATTATATTATAATTTTGTTATTTTTTCAACTTCAAAATAAATTACAAAAACACCTGTCTTGTTGAAAGACAGGTGTTTTGTTTGTCAGATGCTTTTTCCTGAAAAAGGCACAAGGTTTATACAAGTTCCAAGTTTTGAACAGTCATACAGTTCAAAATGTTCCTCACACCTCTGCACGAAGAAGTGAATGGGGTTTATATTGTATTTTCCCCTGCCTAATTTAATGTCGCAAATACCATTTTCCCAAGAGCTTGGAGCACCAAATACCAAAGTATCTCCCGGTTTCATTTTTTCCAGATGATCTTTGTAGTATTTAAGATAAAATCTGTAGCATCCGCTCAAGAGAAGAGCCGGAGCGGTTTTGCATGTAAACATACAAATACGTTTATAGTGCCTGCCGCGATCTTTCAAGTAGCCTCTGACAGCGCTTAACTTTGAATTTTCGTCTTCGGCAAAATAGCTCTCCATGTAATTTACTTTTGGGTTTTCCAAGATTTTTACAAAAACGTCGTCGTTTTCTTGCAAAATTTTGATTAGGGTATATTTTTCGCCCTCAACCAAACCGTCAGCTTTTTTTACGCAAATTACACTTCTTGTTGTAGTGTCGTTTAAGAAAAGTTTTTTCATAATTATTTCATATTTTTAGTGAGAAATGTAATAAAAGTGTGGACAGACTATCACATTTTTATTAAAAATCAACATTTTTCATAGATTAATCTATTTTCAAAGAGATATTTGCTTTTTGAATTTCTTTTTTGCCGATTGGGTCAAATTTGTAATAATAGATCATTTCTCTTTTATTTATATTATTTGCATCAACGGCACCTTCAGGAATGGCCCACAGCACAGACAACGGCCAAGTCAACAGGTTGAGGGCTCCATATAAAAAGTGAGAACTTTCTGCTCCGTTGCCTGAAGCCAAATAAAAGTTACCAAATCCGGGTAAAATATTAAGCAAGGCAGCCCCGGCTGGACTTGCTGGTCTTTCCCAGCTTCCCACGGGTTTATCAATTGTTACCCCTTGGGCTTTTAATTTTTGCAATTCCATGTGCTCTTGTCTGGTAAGGGTTGTGCATGCACTCAAAGAAATTATGGCAGCGCTCAATAGAATATATTTTTTCATCTTTAGTTTCCTTTTATATGTAGTTAAAAAAGTCGCCTTGATAAGAGGCGACTGGAAGTTGGAAACTACACAAAGATAGTGCGACATATTGACTGAAAACAGTTTATTTTGCCGCCTTCCAGTCATAATCTGACTTTCAGGCGTGCAAAAGTTTCGTCTTTGCACTAAAAGACGCTTTGTGAGAGGTTTCCACACCCCAGATGAGTTATCATCTCATCCGTTTCAAATTTATAATAAAAAACCAAAAAGTAAAGAACATTTAGTCAAAAATCTGCTTTTTGATTGATTTTTTTATTATCCGCCGTATAATGCCGACATCATAACAATTAAACAGATATAATTAGACCAAATAAACCATAAAATATATGAAAGATGCACAAAAAATGAGAAAAGAAGCATCATTATCAATTGTAGAAGATGTTAAAAACGCCAAATTTTTGATGATTCGTCATCATAGGGGAATAAACAACGGATGCGTAAACTTTCCCGGTGGCAAAAAAGAGCCCGATGAAACCATTGAAAACTGCGTGATTAGAGAAACTTTTGAAGAAACCGGAATTTGCATAAAAAACCCCGTAAAAGTCGGTTATGTAGAATTTCCTACCATGAATTTTTATGTTCATATCTTCAAAAGTACCGATTTTTCCGGTTCAATCAAAGAAAATGAGGAAGAAGTAGATGCTTTTTGGCAAGATGCCGATAACATTCCGTATCAACAAATGCGAGAAGCAGACAAAGACTTTTTGCCGGATATTTTGGCCGGTAAATATGTAAACAGAAGATATATCTATGATGAAAATTTTCACATCACCGATATAATCAATCTCTAGTGTATTACTTAAAAAAACCGCCCATAAAGGACGGTTTTTTTGCGATTATATTAACTTTATAGGTCTCTGCCTGTCGGCATATTTTGACGAGTATTTACACTGTGATCTCTGCCTTGAGTTCCCGAGATTTTTCTGCCGAGCCTTTCCTGACATTTGTCCAGCCGGTCTCTAATACTACCCGGTCTTTCAGAGCATAAAGCGGTAACATTCAGACAGCGATCTACCAATTTTGGTTCTGCCTCAACAATTGTTCCAACTCCCTTTAATATACTTGCCAATAACCGTGAATCTTGTCCATCATCTCTTGCGGCACATTCCTCCAGTATGTCCAAACATGGTTCTGCCAATTTGGGTTCTGCCTCAAGAATCCTTCTGACACTGTCAGAGATAGTTAGCAATACATAGTTGTCTCTTGGATCATTTTTTTTCATACGCTTTCTGATCATATCCAAACACGGTTCTGCCAATTTTGGAGAGCACGCGGCAATTTCCCCGAAAGATTTATAGAAAATATCAAAATCATCATGTTTTGTAGAATATCCACTGTCTTTATCAGAACATTCTCTAACAATATCCAAACACTTTTCTGCAAATTGGGGATAATATCCGGCAGAGAAGGATAGTGCATAAGCAGCGTATCTCCTTGATGATTCATCATTTTTATCCGATTTTACGGCTTTTTCAAATGCTTCAACAAGGCTTTTCATAACTTCCATTCTGTTTTCTTCTGGTCCTTTGTGGTTTACTAATAGCAGTCCATAATGGCGATAAGTATGTTCCAATGAGTCTGCATCATGTTTTTCTGATATCAGGCATTTATCCATTTCTTCCAAACAAGATTTCTGCAAACTGGAATTTCCTAAAGCAATATCGGCATAGGCACTACAATAGCAAGGCAATAGGTATGCTGTATTTTTCCCAGATTTCATACAATTATTAACAGCATCAAAACACCGTTTCGCCAAATTCGGTTGTGCTTCTGCAATGCGACCGACAGCAATCAAAACCTCAGACAATGTTTTCTCATCGGTTTTATCCGACTTCATTGCTTCCTCAAATAAATTTAAAGCACCCTCCATCAACTCTGGTCCATTTTTTAATTGCTTTATATGACTGGCGGTAAAATAAAATAGCTGCGCACCATACTCGGTCACTCCTTTTGTTTTCATTTCTTTTAAAAGATTCTCTGCTCCTCTTTTTATACTATCCCAATTAACCTGTTCTTCTTCTGTTTCCATAGCACACCTCATACGTATTGTAAAAAACCGAACATTTAAATCCAATGTCTATATTTATTATGCCATATTTTTGTCTAATATGCAATAACAAAATAAAAACAAAGACTTCCTGATGTTAAGCCAGTTTATCTCATGATTCCTTAAAACATTGTAAAAAAATGTTCGGTTTTTTACAATACGTATGAGGTGTGCTATGGAAACAGAAGAAGAACAGGTTAATTGGGATAGTATAAAAA
>JAZNSB010000048.1:0-10209 GCA_045590955.1 Alphaproteobacteria bacterium
CTTTTGGACGAGCCTACAAACCATTTGGATGCCGAATCTGTGGCTTGGCTTGAAAGACACCTGAAAGATTATACCGGAACAGTGGTAATGGTTACTCACGACAGATATTTCTTGGACAATGTAACCGGTTGGATTTTGGAACTTGACAGAGGTCAGGGTATTCCATACGAAGGCAATTATTCTTCTTGGCTTGAACAAAAACAAAAAAGAATTGCTCAAGAAGCAAGAGAAGAAACAGCTAGACAAAAAACATTGGCAAATGAGCTGGAGTGGATCAGAAAAAATCCAAAAGCCAGACAGGCAAAATCTAAAGCCAGAATCAATGCATATGAAGATTTGTTGGCAGCTTCTGTAAAAGAGCAAATCGGAACATCTACAATTCATATTCCAATGACAGAAAGGTTGGGAGATTTGGTAATTGAGGCAAAAGATGTTTGTAAGGCATATGGCGACAGAGTGTTGATTGAAAATCTGTCATTTAAAATTCCAAAAGGTGCAATTGTGGGAATTATTGGTCCAAATGGTGCCGGAAAAACAACTTTGTTTAGAATGATTACCGGACAAGAAAAACCAGATTCCGGAGAAATTAAAATTGGTGATACCGTGGATTTGGGATATGTTGATCAAAGCAGAGATAACTTAAACGCCCAAAACACTGTATGGGAAGAAATTTCTGATGGTTTGGATATGATAAAGCTTGGCAAAAAAGAAGTTTCTTCAAGAGGATATGTTGGTCAGTTTAACTTCAAAGGCGGTGATCAGCAGAAAAAAATCGGTAATTTGTCAGGTGGAGAAAGAAATCGTGTTCATATGGCAAAAATGCTCAAAAAAGGTGCAAATGTTATTTTGCTTGATGAACCTACAAATGATTTAGATGTGGATACACTGCGCTCTTTGGAAGAAGGGATTATGGAATATCCGGGTTGCGTGTTGGTAACCTCTCACGACAGATGGTTTTTGGACAGACTAGCTACTCATATTTTGGCATATGAAGACAATGGACATGTTGAGTGGTTTGAAGGAAACTTTGAAGAATATGAAAAAGATAAAGTTCGTCGTTTGGGAGAAGATGCTTTGCGTCCACACAGAAACAAATATAAGACCTTAACAAGATAGGGTTTTGTAAAAACAAAAAAGCTTCCAATGTTTCTTTTTATAAAGAACTTGGAAGCTTTTTTATATGGCAGGGGCAGAACGGCTCGAACGCTCGACCCTCGGTTTTGGAGACCGATGCTCTACCAACTGAGCTATACCCCTATTTTTATTTATGTATTAGCTTAATACTTTATGTTTGCAAATAAATCAAGTGTTTTTTGCAAACTTTTACATATCACCGGTAAATGATGTTGTTTTTTATGGCAATAATGGTGACCAAGCCGGGTCTGAAGCTTCTGCCGGTGTAACAATCAATCTTTCATTATAACCCGTTAAATCAATAGAATATAATTTAACCGGAGCATTCTTTTTTGAGGTGCCTTTGTCTTGTCGGAAGAACATTAACACTCTGCCATTTGGAGACCAGGTGGGGGCTTCTACCAAATAGCCTGAAGCAAGAAGGCGTTCTCCGCTTCCGTCCGGATACATTACACCAATATAAAATTGTCCGCCAAACATTTTGGTAAAAGCAATATAATCTCCTCTGGGAGACCAAACAGGTGTTGCATATCTGCCGGAGCCAAAGCTTATTCTTCTGACATCTGAGCCATCTGAATTCATAATATAAAGCTGTTGGTTACCACCTCTGTCAGAGTTAAATACAATTTGCGTGCCATCCGGAGAATAGCTTGGAGAAGTGTCAATGGCCGGATGTCTTGTGATTTGTTTTGAGCTTTTTTTAGCTAAATCCATTTCATAAATATCTGTGTTGCCGTTGTGGGCAAAGCTGAGCAATACTTTAGAAGAATCAGGAGAAAATACCGGAGCAAAAGTCATACCCGGAAACTGTCCCAACAGTTCTTGAGTGCCACTTTCTATGTCTAAGATATACACTTTGGGTAGTAAGCCGGCATATGATAAATATGTGATTTTTTGTAGGTTGGGAGAAAATCTTGGGGTTAATGCCATGGCAATACCAGATGTTAAAAATTTGTGGTTTTCTCCATCTTGATCCATAATCGCCAAACGTTTAATTCTGTTTGTGGCAGGGCCTGTTTCTGATACGTATACAATACGGGTATCAAAATATCCTTTTTCTCCCGTAAGGCGTTCATAAATAACATCTGCAATAACGTGGGCAACCCTTCTCCAGTTGTCTTTTGTGGTGGTAAAAGATTGGGCAACAAGTTGTGTTTGTGCAAAAACATCCCACAATCTGAATTCTATTTTTATATTTTTTTCATCAATTGCTTTTATTTCTGATTGAATAAGTGCTTGGGCATTTAATGCTTGCCAATCTATAAACACGGGAGCATCACTGGCAGAAGTAAATTCTTGGATGTAGCTTTTTTCCGGTATTAGCTTGAATAAGCCGGATCTTTCTAAGTCTTGAACGATAACATCTTTGATCTTATCGCCTTGCTGACCAAGCCAAAAGCCTTGATGAGACATGTCAGGAAATGCTATGGGCATTGGATTGCGCATGGCCCCGGTAACATCAATGTGTAATTCTGCTTTAGCAGAAAAGCTAACAAATAAAGCACTAAAAAGAGCAATAAAAAATTTGAACTTCATATGATTTCCTTAAAAAAAACAATTGAGTTGTCAATAATTGTATATTACTATATGTAAAAAAAGAATTAGTAAATAGGTTTTATCCCAAGATGCAAATTGCTGAGATTAAAAATAAAATTCCGCCCAAAAAAGCATTGATTGCTTTTGATTATGGCGAAAAAAGGTTGGGTGTGGCAGTTTCTGATATATCTTTGATGATTGCCACTCCTTATAAAATTATTTATAGAAAATCTTTTGCTGACGACTTAGCCGAAATTAAAAAAATTGTGGCCGAAAAAGATGTAGGGGCAATGCTTTTTGGGCTTCCTTTGCAGATGAACGGCACAGAGGGCAAAATGGCAGAAGAGGTTAGAAAATTTGCTGAAAAATTAAAAAATAATCTTGGAATGGAAGCCTTTTTTTGGGATGAAAGGCTGTCTTCTGCAGCGGCTGAAAATATGATGATAAAACAAGCCGATCTTTCCAGAAAAAAAAGAAAAGAACGGCTTGATGCATCGGCAGCAGCCTATATTTTGCAGGGCTTTTTAGACCGAATAAATTTTAGCTAAACAGTTTCATAAACACATTTATCTGCAAACGGAGTTTTGTCGGATATGGTGATATTTTCTATAAGTTGTTTGGCAGCAATTTCAAAATCAGTTTGTGTTTGCGCATGAACAAAGGCCAAAGGTTGGTGCTTGTCGGCATAATCTCCAATTTGACAGAAATTTGTATATCCGGTAGCAAGATCCAATTTTTGATTGGGGTGTGTGCGTCCGCCCTTTAATGAAATGATGCTCAACCCTATATTTCGGGTGTTCATGGAACTTACATATCCTTCTTCTTTAGCAAATACAGGTTTTATAATTTTGGCTTTTGGAAGATATTTTTCCGGTTGGTTGCAAAAATCTGCAGGAGCACCAAGCATATGGCTCATTTGAGCAAATTTTTCTAAAGCAGTACCGGAACTAATGCTTTTATTTATTTTTTCTTGAGCTTCTTGAGGTGTGCTTGCCAATTTTGAAATAAGTAACATTTGAGAACACAAAGCATTGGTAATTTCTGTTAGTCTGCTATCAGCAGGTTCTCCTTTTAAATATGAAACAGCTTCCAAAACTTCTAAAGAATTACCCACAGTTGAGCCAAGAACTTGATTCATGTTGGTAAGAAGTGCTTTGGTTTTTGTGCCGGCATTGTTGGCAACATCTACAATGGTATTAGCCAAGGTTTTGGCGTCTTCATATGATGTCATAAAAGCACCGTTGCCACATTTTAGGTCCATTACCAAATAATCTAATCCGGCGGCAAGTTTTTTTGATAGGATTGAGGCCGTGATTAGCGGAATTGATTCTACAGTGGCACATACGTCTCTGATGGCATAAATTTTGCCGTCAACCGGAGCCAAATTGCCAGTTTGCCCAATGATGGCACATCCGGTTTCTTTTACTATTTTTTGAAACAGGTTGTTATCAGGATAAGGGTTGTATCCTTTGATGGATTCAAGTTTGTCAAGAGTTCCTCCTGTGTGTCCTAAGCCTCTGCCAGATATCATTGGAACATATGCTCCGCAAGAAGCCATAATAGGGGCCAACATTAAAGAGATTTTGTCTCCAACACCTCCTGATGAATGTTTATCTATTACCGGCCCGTTTAATTTCCATTTTAATACATCTCCGGAATCTCTCATGGAAAGGGTTAAATTACATGTTTCTTCTTTGGTAAGTCCGTTTAAAAATGCAGCCATGGTAAAAGAGGCAACTTGAACATCAGCAATTGTTTTGTCTTTGATTCCTTTAACAAAAAATTCTATTTCTTCTTTGCTTAATGCTTCTTTATTGCGTTTTTTTCTGATAATTTCTTGTGGTAACATTAATATCCCCTTTGAATTGTTGCAATTAAATCATCTAAAAGTGAGCTGGCACCTATTCTGAAATTGCGCGGACTGACCCATTTGTAGCCAAGTGTAGATACGGCAAGTTGCAGATATTGCTTGGCGTCTTGAGTGGTTTTTATGCCTCCGGAAGCCTTAAATCCGGCATTTTTTGCGTTGCTAAAGATAGTTTCTAATATGGCATTTGCGGCTTCAGGTGTGGCAGAAACTTTGCTTTTGCCGGTAGAAGTTTTGATGAAATGTATTTTATGATCTAAGCAAAATTTTGTGGCAGAAATTATAAGTGATGTTGTTTTGAGCTCTCCTGTTTCTAAGATGATTTTGGTAATTGCTTTTTTGTGACATTTTTGTGCAAACATGGTTAAATACTTTGAGCAATAAGCATAATCTTTTTGCATGAATTTTTTATATGGAAAAACAGCGTCTATTTCATCTGCACCGGAATGCAAAGCATAATCTATTTCTTTTGCGGTATCTTCTATTGAAGCATCGCCGGACGGAAAGTTGACAACTGTAGCAATTTTTACTCCGCTGCCTGTCAGACATCTTTGGGCAACCGGTATGAATTTTGGATATATGCATACTGTTGCAGTTTTGCCGTAAGGTGTAACAGCTCTTTGGCATAGTTTTTCTATGGTGTCTTGTGTATCATTTTCTCCAAGAGATGTTAAGTCCAGGCATTTTATAAGTGCTTTTGCGGCAGATACGTTGTCCATCTTATAATTCCTTGATATATTGTTGAATTAGTTTTCCAAGGTTTTGTCCAGCTCTTTGTGCGGACAGCAAAACATCTTGGTGTGAGTGAGATTGTTTACATAGGCCAGTGCCGTAATTGGTAATTAACGAAAGGCCGATAACTTTCATTTTTGCATGAATGGCAGAAATAACTTCAGGTACGGTGGACATGCCAACAGCGTCGGCACCGAGTTTTTTGAAGGCTTTTATTTCTGCAGAAGTTTCAAAATTTGGTCCTAAAACCATTAAATATACACCTTCGTATAGTTTAATGTGTTGTTGTTTGGCGATTTTTTTAATTTGTTTGCGGTGCTGTTTGTCATAAGCATTTGACGTGTCTATGAATTTACAACCAAATTCATCATATGACGGAAAAATTAAAGGATTTTTGCCAGAGAAATTTATGTGATCTTTTATGAGCATAATTGAGCCGGGTGCCATTTTTTTATGTAATGAGCCGGCAGCATTTGTAACAACAAGTGTTTCTATGCCTATTTTTTGCAATGCTTTTATGATGTCATTTATAACTTTTGGTTCGTGACCTTCATATAAATGGATGCGTCCTTGCATACACAAAACTTCTGTATTTCCGATTTTTCCGGATACAAAACGACCAATATGACCTTCAACAGATGTTTGTGGAAAGCCTTTTATTTTGGCGTATTCTATAATCAACGGAGATGTTAGTGTGTCTGCAATGTGAGATAATCCGCTGCCCAGGATAATTGCAATTTTTGGTTGGCGTATTTTTAATTTGGCTTTTAATTGTTTGGCTATGTTTTCTATCATAAAAGCTCCTGCTTGTTAAACGGGTGGGGTAAAAGTTGAGATAATAAAATGCTTTTTTGAATTCCGGAAAGATTGGCCAGATGGATTATTGTGTTTGGAGTGCTAAATTCTTTGATTCTTTGTAAGCATGCACCACATGGGGTAATGAGTTCTTTAGAATCGGCAACAACCAAAAGTTCGGATATTTGTGTATATCCGGCAGAAATCATGGCAGAAATTGCCCCTGCTTCTGCACAAGTTCCGCAAGGATAAGAAACGTTTTCTACGTTACATGAAGAAAAAATTTTGCCTTCTGGAGTGATAAGTGAAGCTCCTACGCAAAAATTTGAATAGGGGGCATAAGCGTTTTGTCTGGAAGAGAGGGCGCTTTCAAATAATTGGGTTTGATTGTTCATATCTTGCAAAAATACCTTAAAATGTTAAAACAAAATTTATATCTTATAATATATACTTATAGAAAATTTGGCAAATTTAATTTGTTGTTTTTTCAACTGTAAAGCGGAGAAAAAAGCGTGAAAAAGATAATTGTGGCAATTTCAATCCTTTTATTGGCAATTGTAGCAGGTGTGTTTGTGTATTTGTCTACCATGGATTGGAGCGAATATAAAGGAACAATTGCAAAACAATTTTATGAGCTGACGGGAAAAAAATTGATTTTTGAAGGTCCTGTGTCTTTGAACGTGTTTCCGGAAACAACATTAAATGCTTCAAGAGTAAAAATAGCAAAACAGACTCCTCATAAATTGGAAACATTGGCAACTATTGAAAATGTGGCGGTAGATTTGTCTTTGAAAGCTTTGTTAAATAAAAATCTTGAAGTAAGACACATGTCTCTAATTAATGCCCAGTTCTTATTTGAAAAAACTCCAGGTAAGCCGTTTAACTGGTATTCTCCTTTGACAGATGCACAAACGGCAAAATTAAACGAAATGGATATGTCTTTTGACAGCGTTACCTTGGAAAATGCAAAAGTTAAATATGTGTATACAGAAGAAGGTGATTTTGTAGAATTTAATAATATAAATATGGAATTAATAGCCGAAAGTTTCTTTGGTCCGTATAATTTAGACGGCTCTTTTTTGGAGAAAGGAAGTCAAAGAGGTGTGAATTTGTCTGTGGGAGCATTGTCTTCTGATATGCAGGCACCGGTAAAGGTGGTGTTAGCTTATCCTGATTTTGCAACATCGCTACAATTTGATGGAGATGTGTCTTTTAAAAAAGCTATGCTAAAAGCAGATGTTAAAGTTGAAAGTAAAGGACTTGTAAATTGGATAAATTCTTATCTTAAAGATGAAAAAATAAATGAAGCATATAATTATCCTTTAATTTTAACTACCGGTATTGAGGTAAATAATAAAGAATTTAAGCTTTCAAATTTAGCAGCTCAATATGGAAAAACGTTGGGTGCAGGAACTTTATATGTAAATTTGGTTCCGGATACAGAGATGAAAAAAAATGTGCAGTTTGATTTTCAGATGACAGATTTTGATTTGATGCCAATTAAAGAATTTGTGGTTGAATTTGTAAATAAATATAAAAATAAAAATTATTTGCCTGTTATGGATTATAAGGTAACTGCAAGTTTAATGGCAAACAAAGCAATATATGATCAAGAACAGTTTAATGATGTTAAGATTGATGCAGTGTATGATGTGGGAAATCTTAATATATCAAATATATCTGCAACAATGCCTGATGAATCTGAAATTTCTATGAGCGGACAAGTATTTTCTTATGAAAATTTGCTGTCTTATGTGGCAGATATTGATGTTAGTACTCCTAATATGCTCAATATAATCAATAAATTTGGTATTAATGTAAAACCTTTGTCAAAATCTGCATATAAAGAATTTATGGCAAGTTTATATTTTCAAGGAAATGTAAATAACTTAAAAGTTGATGCAAAAGATATAAAGTTTGATAAAACCAAGGCAACAGCTAAGGCTGATTTTGCTTTAACAGAAACACCCAATGTAATGATAACCGTAAATGCAGATGAAGTTAATTTTGATAATTATATTCCTGATTTAACAGAGGGACAAAAGTTTAATAATTGGCGTGAACAGGTAAAATTTTGGTTGGCAAAATTGGACTTTTTGCAAAAAATAAACGGAAATGTGGCAGTTAATTTGGGCTCTGCAATATATAAAGGTGTGCCTTTTGATAACACAGAACTTAAGTTGGATGTTTTGCCCAACAATCTTAATGTTAGGGCATTAAATGTTGAAAATTTATTAAATACAAAAATAGCGCTGGTAGGAGAAACAGAGAATTATTTGCAAGATCCGCTGTTTAAAGATGTAAAATTAAATTTAAATATTTCTGATTATGCAAAATTGGCAGAAAAATTTATGTTTGAAACACCAAAAATTGACATGACAAATTATAATCAGATTGCTCTTGATGTGACATTAAATGGTGTTTTGACTGATTTTGACACGGTTTTAAAGCTTAAGTCTGCAGATGTAGGTTTTACATATAACGGAAAAGTATTAGAATCTCAAGATGGACGGCATTTAGATGGTAATATGACGCTTAAAGCTAAAGATTTTTCAAGATTGTTGAAAGATTTGAGAGTTGAATATGCTTCTAATGCAGATGTGTTAGGCTTATTAAATTTTGATGCACATGTTACCGGAACCGAAAATAAATTTACCTTAACTGAAGCAAAAGTAAATTTAGGAGTTGATAGTGCCAGCGGTAAGTTGCTTGTAGATAATAGTGCCGGAAAGCCTAAAATTACGGCAGAAATTGTATCTGAAAATTTAGATATGAGTAAGTTTATTCATACAATTAAAACAGCAAAAAGTACTAAGGAAGAAAAAAATGCCAAACCAGTTACCTTTTTAGCAAAGCCTTTGTTTGGCACAGATAAAATTGATTATTCTTTCTATACAAAATTTGATGCAGATATAAAAGCAAAAGTCAAAAATATGCTATTGGGCAATAAAAAACTAAACAATGTTTATGCAGATCTAAAACTTGATAGAGGAGTTCTAAGCATAGATAACTTTAGTGCAGAAGATAATAGCGTAAAAATAAAAGGAAATGCTGTTTATGAGATGAGTGCAAAGCCAAGCATAAAAGGTAAAGTAAATGTGGTAGATGTGCAACTACACAGGTTGTTTAACGGAAGTATATATGGCGTTGCTAAAGGGTTGATGAAGTATGATGCTATGTTTGAAATGCAAGCAATGTCTGCGATGGATATGGTAAATACTTTGAATGCAGAAGTAAATTTTGAGGCAGAAAATGTTTATTTGAAAGGCTTTGATTTACAAGGCATATATGAAGATATAACCAAAAGAGAAGTGGTTAAAGGTTTGGCAGAGCTAATGCAGGCAAGTCTTTCTTCAGGAGAAACATATTTTGAAAAAGCAAAAGGAAAAATAAAATTTGTAAACGGAGCCTTTGCTTTTGAAAATACTTTGTTTGAAGGCCAAGCTGCTTTGCTGGAATTGCTTGGAGGAGGTTCTGTTCCTTTGTGGGATATTGCAACAACATTTAATGTAAAATATCCAAAAGAACTGGTACTGCCTCCGTTTGAGTTTAAAATGTATGGCTCTATGACAAATCCTCAGGTTGAAATTTTTAATAATGATCTAAAGGCTGTTTTTGAGCAAAGAGAACAACAAGCAGAAAAAATGAAAAATGATGCAGAGTTTGAAAGATATATGAAACTCAAAAATCAGATAGAAGAGCATAAGCTTGTTGCAAAAAATCTAAAAAACAAAGTTCATTCAACAATGTTAGAAATAGGTGAATATAAAATCGGTGCAAAAGATGACGATATTAAGGCTGCCTATGACAAAGCATATGGAATGGCAGATGTGTTGATGTCAACTATAGAATCTTTGTTACAACAAATTAATGATGAGGAATATACGCCGGAATTGATTGCTGAAGTGGCTACAAAAAATGCTAAAATTAAGCAAGATTTTGAACAAAATATGAAAGATTTGGAACAGCTTAAGTTAACAGATATAAATTCAAGAATTACTAAAGATTATGAAGAATTTAGAGAATTGTATCAAAAAGCAAAAACGATAGATGAAGAATATACAAATGCATATGAGATAAAAAAATCTAAACTTTATGAAGTTGATAAGAGCTTTGTTTTAGATAGAGATCAAAATATATCTAGA
>JAZNSB010000049.1:0-8848 GCA_045590955.1 Alphaproteobacteria bacterium
TTATAAGATATCGGCGTAGCTCATCAGGATAGAGCAACAGTTTCCTAAACTGTGGGTAGGCGGATCGAGTCCGCCCGCTGATGCCATTGCCCCGTAAAATGCGGGGTTTTTATTTTTTAAAATTTCCATAAAAAACCCCTCTTTGAGAGGGGTCTTTAATGGCGCGCCCGGCGGGATTACTCCGTTGCACCTGCTCTCGTCAGTTATAAATAACTGAGCGCCATATAATATATGGCTCTCGTTTGGTGTCAAACTCACTCTTGTGAGTTCAAATCCTCGCGGTCTCTTTGCCATAAAAAACCCCTCTTTGAGAGGGGTCTTTAATGGCGCGCCCGGCGGGATTCGAACTCACAACCTTCTGATCCGTAGTCAGATGCTCTATCCAATTGAGCTACGGGCGCTCAGATAGACATCTTGTAATGCTTTTTATTCTTTTTTGCAAGCAAAAATTTGTTTTCGTTTAATCTTTTTAAACTTTTCTTGCTTAACTCTTTGTTTTTAGCCGGTTTAATAATTTTTGTAAAAGTCTTGACTTTTTTTATATTAGGTTCACAATATGTATTGTCTGGTTAAGGAATTAGACGTCTTACTTTAACTTTAAAGGAAATAATCATGAAACTAAATACTGTTTTATTGGCTTCTGCAGCGGTGCTTTTTGCAAGCAATGCTATGGCTGCCGACGTTACACATCCATTTTATGGACCTACAAAAGGAAAATTTGTATCTGAAACAACTTTAGATTACAGCCGTTTCAATGTTAAAAGACAAGGCAATGTTTGGGAAGAAACAACTTTGGCTGAAACATTGTCTTATGGAATAACAGATGAAGTTACATTGAATTTAGGCTTGGTTAACTATTTCGATGACCACGGCGAATATAATAATAATAAAAACTTAGAATATTCTCTTGGTTTGGCTTATACAACAAAAGTTGACAACACATGGTTGAGAGCAAATGCAACTTTCACAGCATATGATCCTGAAGATTTCTATAGCGAAAACAAAGATTGGAGAAAATATGTTGAGTTAGGTCTTGGTGCAGGTTATGACATGAAAGACGGTTATACACCTTATGTAAAAGTTGCTATGCAAAGAGAAGTAGACACAACAACAGATGAAGATGGTGACAATGTTCACAACGAATATTCTGCAAGATTAGGCTTACACAAAGCTTGGACAGACTGGACAGCCGATTTGGCTTATGTTCGTAACTTCACTCTCGGCGGTGTAAGAGAAGATAACAACTACGCAGCTGCTGAAGTTAACTACATGATTAATCCTGATATGGCCGTAGGTGTATATGGTGCATATCTTTTGAGTGGCGAAGATTCTAAATCTACTAATTACGATTATGTAGCAGGAGTTTCTTTCAGAGCTACTTTCTAAGTGTAAGTGCTTAACAAAAAAGGCTTCATATTTTGAAGCCTTTTTTTTATTATTATTTGAAAATTTTATCAAAAAAGCTTTTTGGCGCTTCTTTTTCTATTTGAGCAAATTCTTCTAAAAGCTCTTTTTGTCTTGGAGTAAGATTTTTTGGGGTTTTAACATTTACTTTTATAAACAAATTGCCTTTTTGTTTGGTGTTTATTATAGGCATGCCCCCATCTGCAATTTTTATTTTATCTCCACTTTGAACTCCTGCCGGAATTTGAACCTCTATATCTTGCCCACTGATTGATGCAAAAGAAATCGTATCGCCAAGGGCTGCCGTGCTAAAGCCTATGGGAAGCTCTGCATATAAATTGGATCCGTCTCTTGTAAAAGTGTTGTGTTTTTTTACATCTACAAACACATATAAATCTCCGTCATGTCCGCCTCTTAAACCTGAAGTGCCGGCTCCAGAAATGCGAATTCTGGTGCCTGTTTCTATGCCAGCAGGGATATTTACTTTGAGAGTTTTTTGCGCTTTAACAAATCCTTGTCCGCCACAGGTTTTGCATTTGTCTTTTGCCAATCTGCCGGTGCCTTTGCAGTGCGGACATGCTTGCTCTACTATAAAAAATCCTCCCTGTCTCATTCTAACCTTGCCGGTTCCGTTGCAAAAGCTACAGACAGGAGCTTCTTTTCCGTCTGCTGTACCGTGACCATTGCATTGAGAGCATGATTGTGTGGTATTTATTTGTATTTCTTTTTCTACGCCAAAAAAGGCATCTTCCAAAGATATTTGCAAATCATATCTTATATCTGCGCCGTTTTGAGCATATGAAGGTCTGTTATATGCTCCTCCACCCATGAATTCTGAAAAAATTTCAGAAAACATATCAGAAAAACCGCCACCACCAAAGTTAAATTCAAATCCGTTAAATCCTCCGCCACTGCCAAAACCATTGTTAAAAGCATTTTTTCCGTATCTGTCATAAGCGGCTCTTTTTTGCTCATCTTTTAAAACTTCGTAAGCCACATTTATATCTTTGAATTTTTGTTCTGCAGCTTTATCTCCGGGGTTTCTGTCTGGATGATATTTCATGGCCAATTTTCTGTAAGATTTTTTTATAGTATCAAAATCGGCATTTCTTTCAACTTCTAGCAGTTCATAAAAGTCTGTTTCTGGCATATTTTCCTCTGAATTTTATTTTTTTCATTTTATAAAATAAACAACTCCGTTTTGCAAGCTTTAAAAAAGATAAAAGAGAGGTTGTGACCTCTCTTTTATCTTTTTGGCAGATATTAAGCCTATTTGGCTTTATATCCATTGTTCTTGAGAAAAGAAGATTTTCCTCGGCTGAACAGCCAAACTGTCTGTCCAACTTTTACACCTCCTTTGTGTATCTCAACACCGGCAAACTCTCCCCTAAAATAGAGAGGGATAAAAGTTTTGCCTTTGTGCTCCCATGATTTTTCTGGACACTTTTCGCACCTACATGCAATAAGCTGTTCCCTCTTTTCATGGTTTTGCTTCCAGAGAATGGCTTTATCATTCTCAATGATGCCGATAACCCTGCCAATCAGCAGGACAAGGCCCTTTTCTGTATCCTGTGTGCAGAATTTGTGAAAGTCCTTGTTGTCGCCCCATTTTTTGAGAATGTTGTTAGCGGACTCCTCTTCTGCCAAATGGCAGTGTTTTTTGCCATCTTTCTCTATCACGTCTCCGTGATAAATCTGGCCGCTGGACAATTGCACAAAGCTGTAATACCCCATTGGGGTGTGAATTGTAAAAAATCTTTTCATTCCTTGTTTTTATTTAATTAATAATATGTTGTGTAAGAATATAATACCATTTTTTAAGCATAGATACAAGCATTATTTTACATAAAAAAACCCCTCGTTAAAAGAGGGGTTTTGATTGAAAAAGTTATAAGCTTATTTTACTTCTTCAAAATCTGCATCAACAACTTTTTCTTCTGCCTGTGCTTGTCCGGCACCTGCATCTGTTTGAGCTCCGGCTGCGCCTTCTGCTCCTTGTTGTTGTTTATACATCGCTTCACCGAGTTTTAATGATGCCTGCATCAAAGCTTCTGTTTTTTCTTTAATTACGGCAGCTTCATTTAACTCAAGAGCAACTTTCAAGCCTTTGATTTCTCCTTCAATTTTTTCTTTATCGGCAGAAGAAATTTTATCGCCATGCTCTTTAAGGGTTTTTTCTGTTGAGAAAATAAGAGCTTCTGCATGGTTTCTGGCTTCTACGGCTTCTTTTTTCTTTTTATCTTCTTCTGCATTGGCTTCTGCATCTTTTACCATCTTATCTATATCTGCATCTGAAAGACCGCCTGAAGCTTGAATTCTGATGGCTTGTTCTTTATTTGTTGCCTTATCTTTTGCAGAAACATTTACAATGCCGTTAGCATCAATATCAAAAGTTACCTCAATTTGCGGCATGCCTCTTGGTGCAGGAGGAATTCCAACCAAATCAAACTGTCCCAAAAGTTTGTTGTCTGCCGCCATTTCTCTTTCGCCTTGGAAAACTCTGATGGTTACGGCTGTTTGTCCATCTTCGGCAGTAGAAAATACTTGAGATTTTCTGGTTGGAATGGTTGTGTTTCTATCAATTAAACGTGTGAAAACACCGCCCAATGTTTCAATTCCCAAAGAAAGAGGGGTAACATCAAGCAACAACACGTCTTTTACGTCACCCATTAAAACACCGCCTTGAATTGCCGCACCAACAGCAACAACTTCATCAGGGTTTACGCCTTTGTGTGGTTCTTTGCCGAAAATTTCTTTAACTTTTTCTTGAACTTTTGGCATTCTGGTCATACCACCAACCAAAATTACTTCAGAAATGTCTGATGCATTTAAGTTGGCATCTTTTAATGCTTTTTTGCATGGCTCTACAGTTCTTTCAATTAAGTCTTCTACAATTGATTCTAATTTGGCTCTGCTAAGCTTCATGTTAAGGTGTTTTGGACCTGTGGCATCTGCAGTGATAAACGGCAAATTGATTTCTGTTTGTGTGGTAGATGAAAGTTCAATTTTTGCTTTTTCTGCAGCTTCTTTTAAGCGTTGAAGTGCAAGTCTGTCTGCTTTCAAATCTATGCCTGACTCTTTTTTAAACTCTGTGGTCAAGTATTCTACCAATCTTTGGTCAAAGTCTTCACCGCCCAAGAAAGTATCACCGTTTGTAGATTTTACTTCAAATACACCATCGCCAATTTCTAATATAGAAATATCAAATGTTCCGCCACCAAGGTCATAAACGGCTATTGTGCCTGTGGCTTTTTTATCCATGCCGTATGCAAGAGCGGCTGCTGTCGGCTCGTTAATGATACGCAAAACTTCCAAACCTGCAATTTTACCGGCATCTTTTGTGGCCTGACGTTGTGAATCGTTGAAATACGCCGGAACAGTAATTACAGCTTTTTCAATTTTTTCGCCAACATAGCTTTCTGCATATTCTTTTAATTTTTGCAAAACAATTGCAGAAATTTGTGACGGAGCATATTTTTGACCTTTTGCTTCTACCCATGCATCTCCGTTGTCTCCTTTAATAATTTTAAACGGAACAAGTTTTTTGTCTTTTTCTACTTCAGCAGAATCAAATCTGCGGCCAATTAAACGTTTAATGGCAAACAATGTATTTTCCGGATTGGTAACCGCTTGTCTTTTTGCAGGAAAACCAACCAATCTTTCCGTGTCGGTAAATGCAACCATAGACGGGGTGGTTCTGGCTCCTTCAGAGTTTTCTAATACTTTGGCCTCTCCGCCTTCCATAATTGCAAAACATGAATTGGTTGTTCCTAAGTCTATACCTATTACTTTATTACTCATTTTTTATCTCCAAGTTTTTACTGATGAGTTTTATATAGGTAGAACTTTTTGCATCTGCAAGAGCATTTTCTATTTTTTATGATTTTTTTATTTTTTTTGCTAATTTTTTATAACATATCCGTTATATCCTTCTGCCAGTGTGTTGGCAAAAGCAAAATCTGTGCTGTTTACAGAGTGAATGCGGTATAAAACATCACCAACATCAACCCTGTCACCAACTTTTTTAAACAAATCAATTCCTGCTCCGGGATGCTGAGCAGCTCCGGCAGAAACACCTATTTTATTTATACGTTTGTTGTCTATGCTGTCTACAACACCAAGTCTGTCTGAAACAACATCTTTTACCAAACTGCCAAGTTGTGGATTTGGAGCTTTGCCCTGGGCATATATAATTTCATTTAACTGCTTTAATGCAGCACCGGAATCCAAAAGCTCTTGAGCAACGGCATATCCCTGTCCGCCCCTTAAATTTGGGTCAAACTCTAAAATTCTGCCGGCAATAAACAATGCTTTTTCTCTTAAGTCTTTTGGTGCATCTTCTTTGTTGCGTAAAACTTTCATAACATCTCTGGCCTCTAAAACCGCACCTAAACCGTTTCCGATTGGTTCTGATCCATCTGTTATGACAACATCTATTTCTGTGCCAATCATATCTCCAACATATTCAAGAAGCTTCCTTAATCTCATGGCGTGGTTGGTGCTTTTTACTCTGCACTTTTCCCCAACGGGAATGTCTACAACCAAATGACTTACTCCCATGGCAATTTTAACAGCAAGTGCACTGGCCGTCATAAAGTTTAACTGACTTAATCCTAAGTATTTTTCTACGGATAAAATTGTTTTGTTTGCTACACAAATTGGTAGTTGATGATGACGAACAATCGCCCCTCTAACTTCTTTGATATTTTTAGACAATGTTTCTTCATCTATGTCTATGTTTGCCAAAACTTCAAAAACATCTCCAACACCGGCACATGATGTGTATGATTTTGAACAACTTAACGGCATGGGCAAACCATAAGCAGAAACAATGGCCGTTGCCAAAATATCTACTTTATTACCTGGAACACCTCCAATACTGTGAAAATCTACAACCATATTTTCATTGTCCCAATGAAGTGTG
This sequence comes from Alphaproteobacteria bacterium, assembly GCA_045590955.1. Taxonomy (GTDB): domain Bacteria; phylum Pseudomonadota; class Alphaproteobacteria; order RF32; family CAG-239; genus JAZNSB01. Next base: position 6,329 of record JAZNSB010000049.1, read on the forward strand.
TGAGAACCAATTAATGCTTCTGTTAAATAAAGCACTTCAGGTGGTGTCATAAAAGCATCTAGCCCAACCAGAAAGGAAGCTATGTCTATATTAGAATATAATCCTTTGTGTGTTTCATTAATAATTGATGTATATTCTCCGGCATTTAAGATGTTGCCTGCAATTTTTCTTTTTATGGAAACAAAACTTTGCGGTGTGCCGGTAAATTTTACTGAAACATTAGACCCTTCAGCAATACCTATTGCTTTAAAAGCCTCTGTGTTTAATGCTAACTCTTGCGGAGAAACAATGCTTTCATCTTCTGTAATCTGTAAAAAAGCATAAATTGGAGTCATACCCCCCTGAATTTCTACTTTCTTCAAACCGGTTACATTATCTACATTGCAGTATTGACAATCTTTGTGCAGATATGCAATGTGTTCATTAAAAGTATTTATGGGTAAATGTTTTAAACTAAGCATTGGTTTCCTCGCATTTTTTTAAAAACAATACAAAATGTCTTTTAATATATGGTTAATGCTTATTTTTTAAGCAGTACTTTTAATATCTTTACCAATGTTTCTTTTAATTGGGGTCTTTTTACCACAATGTCTACCATACCATGTTCTTTAAGGTATTCTGCTCTTTGAAAACCTTCAGGCAATTTTTCTCTGATGGTTTTTTCTATTACTCTTTGTCCGGCAAAACCTATAATACTGCCGGTTTCTGCAATATGTACATCACCTATCATGGCAAATGATGCAGAAACTCCTCCTGTGGTTGGGTCTGTTAATATAACAATGTAAGGTAAATTCTTTTCTTTTAATTTATTGATTGCAGCCGTTGTTCTGGCCATTTGCATTAAAGAAAGGATACCTTCTTGCATTCTGGCTCCTCCTGAGGCAACAACCACTATTAGCGGACATTTCATCTTTATTGCTTCTGAAGCGGCTTTTATTATTCCTTCGCCAACAGCAGTACCCATAGATCCACCCATGAAGAAAAAATCTAAAACAGCAACAATGCTGAGCATGCCACCTATATTTCCTTGAGCAACACATATGGCATCTTTATTGCCCGTACTGGCACGATAATCTCTTAATCTATCGGTATATCTTTTGCTGTCTTTGAATTTAATCGGATCTTCAACAACGTCAGGCAAAGTATATTCTGTATACTTACCGTCATCAAACAGTAGTTTTAATCTATTTTTAGTATATAGTTTGAGATGGTATCCGCAATAAGGACAAACATAATGAGTATTCTTCAGCTCTTCAGAAAAAACCATCTGCTCACAACCGGGGCATTTGGTCCATAAATCATCTGCTATTTCTCTGGAAGTGATTTTTGTTACTTTTGGTCTAACAAAGTTATTGAGCCAACTCATCTAGTCTTCTCTCTTTTTGGTAAAAATTTTTGAAATTCTTTCTTTTAAACTCGGCCTGGGATTCCTTTTTAGTTCTTCTGCCTTCATTATTTCTATATCAGCATTTAAACCATCAACTTCTTTCGCAAGTTTTTCTTGAACAATACTCAGCTTTTTGTTCTGGCGACGATAGGTGCGGAGCTCTTTACGAACAGATCCATAAGAAATCCATGCACAGAATCGTCCCCAGACATACCCCAGTATTATCAAGAACAAAATGACCACACTAAGAGGAACGTCTATATGTAAAACAAAAGGCCATAAGCTTATACCCACCAAATCATTGTTTACAAAAGCAACCACAAGTGTTGCAATGATTAACGGAATACTGATTAAAAGCCTTAAAATAAACATATTTTTGTCCCTGTTTTATAAAATTGGCGACTATTGTTTGTTCAACATATCGTATAATTTTTTTCCGGTTTTAAAGTGCGGAATGTTTCTTTGTCCAACTTTTACTTCTTTGCCCGTTCTTGGGTTTTTAGCAACTCTTGGAGCTCTAGTTCTAACAGAAAAAGCACCAAAGCCTCTAAATTCAACCCTATCTCCGGCAGCTAAGCTTTCTGTAATACTATGTAAAATTACATTAACGATTTTTTCTACATCTTTTACCATTAAATGAGGGTTCTTAGATGCGATTTTTTCAATTAATTCTGATTTTGTCACTTTATTATTCCTTTATTAGTTAGTTAATTAAGTTGTATTTAAAATATATGTTTTGTTAACATAAATCAAGGTTAGTTTTAATTTTCATTAACAGTTAAATGTTCTAAAACACCCTCTGTTTGACTTTCCCCAAGTTGCAAACTTTCTATTTTATTTATTCTTTTAGAGATTTTGTCTGATGAAATTTGAATCTCGTTTACATCTTTTTGTGCTTGTTGAAAGTGTTTGGAAAGGTTTTCTATTCTATCATCAAGCCTGCCGATATCTATCAAAAGAGTACCAACCTCTTTTTGAATAATTATTGATTTCTTAGATTTATGCTTGTATTCTACTGGACTCTCTAAAGTCAATATTTTCTTATTCTCTGATTCATTTATATAATTAATTAATGCATTAAGAGTTGTAGATTTACCTGAATTTGTTTTTCCAGTAACCAAAATTAACCCTTG
>JAZNSB010000050.1:0-7515 GCA_045590955.1 Alphaproteobacteria bacterium
CTGAAGATATTGTATATTTTTTATGTAATCAGCAGATGTTGAAGAGATTACATTAGAGTTTAGCAACAAAAAAACATCTAAAAATAAAATTGTAATTTTTGGTAGCAATGAAATTACCAAAGACCTTTTGCAACTTTTGGATAAAGAACACAAAATTGATAATTGCAAAGTCATTGAAGAAGATCTTGAAAAAGCAAAAGAAATGGTTCAAGAAACAGAAGATACGGTTGTAATAAATGGTGGCATAATATGTGATTCTGTATTAAAAGACGCCTGTATTGAAGATGCAGACGTTGTAATTTCAGTAACAGATAATGACAAAGACAATATACTGTCATCGCTTATTGCTCAAAGACACATAAATTCAAAGCAAATTGCCTTAATAAATTCAGATGTTCATGACAGCTTGTTGGAGATGATGTCAGATACCATATTGGTAAACAGATCAGCAGTTACCATATCATCTATATTACGCATGTTAAGACAGCCAAGGTTAGATGACGCATATTCACTTGGCAACGGTTTTGCAGAGTTATGGAAAATCAGCATTGGAGAAATGTCTCCGTTAGTAGGGCAAAAAATTTCTGATATATCATTGCCGTTAACATGTAAAATTTGCGCAATTATCAGAGATAAAGAGATAATATATCCAAAGTTATATGATGAAATTATGCTCTCAGATGAGCTGGTAATTATTGTAATGCAAGATGCTATCAAAAAACTTGAAAAATTACTTTCTTAAAAACATTGCACATTAAATAAAACCGAGTTTATAATAACAAAAAAAATAAAAAAGGAAAAAAAATGACACAACAGGAATTTATAAATAATTTAATCAGCAAAGAGATGGCTGTAACAGTTTTTTTAATCAACGGAGTAAAATTACAAGGTATAATCATTGGCGCAGACAATAATAGCCTTCTGCTCAGAAGAGACGGACATACACAGCTTGTATATAATCATGCAGTTTCTACAATAATGCCGGTTTCTGCAGTTAACGTAGCTTCAGAAATACAAGAATAATCAATACTTGAAAGCAAAAAAATCATAACTACTTCTTTTTTTGGAGGTTGTTATGATTTTATTGTTTTTATCTATGATAATAAGCGCATGCAGCACGGATGATGCTACAAATTATAATCTGTATTTACAATCATTTGTAGGACTTTCTCAAGAAAGCTTGTATGAAAGTTTCGGAATGCCCAATTCCATAGAAAACATAACCCCAAACCAGAGTGTTGTTACATATTATAACAATTTAAGCAATATCAGAAACGGCAATTTTGAACCATATGCAAATAGCATAAATTATCCGGATATAAATACATGGTATTTAAACAGCAATACAGATACAGATTTTTATTGTAATACATCATTTATCATTGAAAACAGCAAGGTAATAGGTTTTACCTTCAACGGAGATGATTGTATTCAGTCTGATTAAAAGTTTTGCAATACGCAAGCATATAATACAGAAAAGAAGTGCATAATTGTTCCTGCCAAAACCATCAGATGCCATATTGCATGAGTAAATTCTTTGCTTTTCCAAACATAAAATATAACGCCGAGTGTATAACACAAACCGCCGATAATTAAAAATAATGTTCCCAAAAAGTTCATGTTTTCAAACAATGCTTTAGACATTACAATTACTAACCACCCCATTGCCAAATACAAGATAACAGACCACTTTTTTGTTCCGCTCGGGTTAAGACACAGTTTTAATACCGTTCCCAAAATTGCCAAAGCCCAAACAATTGATAATATAGAAATTCCCAAAGAAGTCCTTAAGTTTACCAACACAAAAGGAGTATAGGTGCCGGCAATCAGATAATAAATTGCAATATGGTCAAACTTTTTAAGCTTTTTCTTTGTTTCAGGTTTTTGAATTGCATGATACACGGTAGAAGCTACATATAAAACAATAATACTTGTTCCAAATATGGCAGTAGAAACAACTGCCCATGCATTTGCATGAATGGCAGAGAGAGTAACCATTACAGACAAAGCAGCAATTCCCAGCACAGATCCAATTCCATGAATAATTGCACTGGCAACTTCTTCTCTTAAACTATAAAACTTAATTGTGTTTGACATCTTTTTCTCCTTAAATACTTTGGCATTATATAATTTTTTTATTTAAGTGTGTAGAAAAAAATTTTTTAATTCACAAAAAAAGCCCTGCAAAGAGCAGGGCTTAATTTTGGTTAAAGAAGATTTATTTTGTAAATTGAGCCATATACTCTAACAAATCTCTCTTATCTTTAACATTTTCCTGAGCTCTGTTCAACAAGGCTTCATAGCGCTCCGGATTTTGTTTGTTCACAACTTGGAATCTGGTTTCGTTAGCCATATATTCCGCCAAAGGCTTAGAAGGTGCCTTTGAATCCAAAGTAAGCGGAGCTTTACCTTCTGCCACATTGTTTGGATTATATCTGTATAAAGGCCAAGAACCGCTTTCCACAGCAGCTTTTTGATGCTCTAAACCGTCTGCCAAATTAAATCCTTGAGCAATACAGTGAGAGTAAGCAATAATGATTGAAGGACCATCAAAGGCTTCAGCTTCATTAAATGCTTTAATCACTTGCGCATCGTTAGCTCCCATAGAAACTTGAGCAACATATACATTTCCATAGCTCATTGCAATCATTGCCAAATCTTTTTTAGGCAATTCTTTGCCGGCCATTGCGAATTTTGCACTTGCTCCCATAGGAGTTGCTTTAGATTGTTGACCGCCGGTATTAGAATAAACACCTGTGTCCATTACCAAAATGTTCACATTTTTACCGCTTGCAATTGTGTGGTCCAAACCGCCGAAGCCAATATCATAAGCCCAGCCGTCTCCACCCAAAATCCAAACAGATTTTTTGATTAAATAATCGGCCAATTTATCCAAATGTTTTGCTTTCGGATTATTAATTGTTGCCAATTTTTCTCTCAAAACTTTAACATTTTGTCTTTGTTCATCAATCAACTGATCAGAATTTTGTGGGTTGTCCAAAATCTTTTGAACCAGTTCTTGTCCCAAATCATCAGCCAATTGAGTAAGCAAATCTTTTGCAAAATTTGTTTGTTGATCAACGGCAAATCTCATACCCAAACCAAACTCTGCATTATCTTCAAACAAAGAGTTTGCCCAAGCAGGACCGTGACCTTTTTCATCTTTTGCATAAGGAGTTGTAGGCAAGTTTCCGGAATAAATGGAAGAACAACCTGTAGCATTTGCCACAATCATTCTATCGCCGAACAGTTGTGTTAAAAGCTTAACATAAGGAGTTTCGCCACAACCTGCACAAGCACCTGAAAATTCAAACAAAGGTTGAATTAATTGTGTTTGTTTTGGCAATTTTTTCTCAACTTGTGTTCTTTTTACATAAGGTAATGTTTCAAAGAAATTCCAGTTTTCTTTTTCAGCATCCAAATGGTTTTCAATATGGTCCATATTAATTGCTTTTCTTTCCGGATTTTCTTTATCTTTTACAGGACATGCAGAAACACAAATTCCGCAACCTGTGCAATCTTCCGGAGAAATTTGCAACATAAACTTCTGACCTTCAAACTCTTTACCTTTATAAGGAGCAGTTTTAAGTGTTGCCGGAGCATTTGCCAATTGTTCGTCTGTTGCAACTTTCATTCTGATTACGGCATGCGGACATACAATAGAACACTTACCGCATTGAATACAAGCATTTGGGTTCCAAACAGGAATTTCCGTGGCAATACATCTTTTTTCATATTGTGTTGTGCCTGTTGGCCAAGTTCCGTCCACCACGCCTGTAAAAGCAGAAACAGGCAGTTCATTTCCTCTGTCAGCAATAATTTCTGCCGTAAGTTTTTTTACAAACTCAGGAGCATTTGCAGGAACAGGAGCTTGCATATCAAAATCAGATGTAACCGTTGCAGGATATTCAATTTTGTGTAAATGTGCCAAAGAAGCATCAACTGCTTCAAAGTTTTTCTGCACAATTGCATCACCTTTTTTGCTGTAGGTTTTCTTAATTGCATTTTTAATTTGAGCAATTGCTTCATCTTTTGGCAAGATGTTGGAAATTGCAAAGAAGCATGTCTGCATAATGGTATTAATTCTTTGACCCATACCTGTTTGACGAGCAACTTCCACAGCATTAATTACATAGAAATTCAGTTCTTTTTCAATAATTTGCTGTTGCACTTGTCTTGGCAGTTTGTTCCAAACTTCTTCTTTTGTATAAGGAGCATTTAAGAGGAAAGTTGCACCTTTTTTAGCAATTTTAAGCACATCAACTTTATTCATAAATGCAAATTGGTGACAAGCCACAAAATCTGCTTTATTAATCAAATATGCAGCTTTAATCGGGCTGTCAGAAAATCTTAAGTGAGAAGTTGTCATAGAACCTGATTTTCTAGAGTCATACACAAAATAACCCTGACCATATTTTCCTGCGTCTTCTGCAATAATTTTGATAGAGTTTTTGTTAGCACCAACGGTTCCGTCTGCACCCAAACCATAAAATACAGATCTTACCACATCTTTTGGTTCTGTATCAATGTTGTCATCAAATTTCAAAGAAGTGTTGTTCACATCGTCTTCAATACCCACAGAGAAAGAGTTAATTGTTTGATTATCAAACACAGCTTTAACCATTCCCGGAGTAAATTCTTTAGAAGACAAACCGTATCTTCCGCCCAAGATTTTTGGCATATTGGCAATTTTGCCGTTAGCAAAGGCTTGGCTTAAAACTGCAACAACATCTAAATATAAAGGCTCACCGGTAGAGCCGGATTCTTTTGTTCTGTCTAAAACGTTGATTGTTTTAACTGTTGTCGGTAAAGCGTTTAAGAAAGATTTTTCCGGGAACGGACGATATAATCTAACTTTCATTACACCCACTTTGTAACCGTTTTGGTTCAAATAATCAATTGCTTCTTCCACGGTTTCTGCACCGGAGCCCATAATTACGATTACTTTATCGGCATCTTTTGCGCCGTAGTAATCAACAACATTATATTGTCTGCCGGAAATTTTTGCAAATTTGTTCATTTCTTCTTGAACCACATCTTCAACTTTTGCATAGAATGGATTAGAAGCTTCTCTGCCTTGGAAGAACACATCAGGGTTTTGAGCGGTTCCTCTAATCACAGGCTTTTCCGGTCTCAAAGCATTTTCAGCATTAAAGTTTGTATTAACATCAGCCACCATATCTCTTAAATCGTCATCAGAGAGCAGGGCAATTTTTTTAATTTCGTGAGATGTTCTAAAACCGTCAAAGAAGTGCAAGAAAGGCACTCTTGAACGCAATGTGGAAGTTTGTGCAATTGCTGCAAAGTCATGAGCTTCTTGCACACTGTTTGAAGCAAGCATTGCAAAACCTGTTTGTCTGCAGCTCATCACGTCTGTATGATCACCAAAAATAGACAATGCGTGATAAGCCAAAGATCTGGCAGCCACGTGCATTACAAACGGAGAAAGTTCTCCGGCAATTTTATACATATTTGGGATCATCAAGAGCAAACCTTGAGAAGCTGTAAAGGTTGTGGTTAAAGCACCAGCTTGCACGGCTCCATGACAAGCGCCGGCAGCACCTGCTTCAGATTGCATTTCTTGAACATTTGGCACAACACCCCAAATGTTTTTTTGGTTTTGAGCAGACCAAGCATCGGCCCATTCACCCATTGGAGATGAAGGTGTAATCGGGTAGATTACGCATACTTCGTTCATTCTATGAGCAACAGAAGCTGCAGCTTCGTTACCATCCATCATTTTCATCTTTGTTTCAGACATATATATCTTCCTTATAAGTTATTGAAACGCCGGTTTTTAGGGGATTCTATAGCCCCATTTCCCGACCATTTAAAAAATCAGCAAATTTATAGCACATAGATATTTAAAATCCAGTAAAAAATGAACTTTTTACATCAAAAACATACATTTGATTTTTTTGTGCAAAAAACAGTTTTGTCTTGCCAGATTTTGCAAAAAAATTCTATACTCAACATATATAACTACTAAGGGGAAATAAAAGTGAAAAATTTAATTGCTTTTTTAACAGTTTTTATGTTTATAAACACAGCATCTGCTTTTGATTTGGCTTCAATGGCAAACAAGGTTCAGTCTGCAGCCGATAAAGCGAGTGCAAAAATTGAAGAAGTTCAAGAAAAAACAGAAGAAAAATCTTCTGAAAAAGCAGAACAAATAGAAGATAAAATTGAAGAATTACAAGAAAAAATTGCCGATTGGCAGTCTTCTGACAGTGCAAATTCTTCAGAAACATTGCAAGCAATTGCCAATGCAAAAGCAAGCATAGAAAAATTGTTGGCTCAACTTAAAGCTTTGCGTGGAGAATAGCAAGTTTTAGCAGGTATAATTCAATGGTAGAATGTAAGCTTCCCAAGCTTAATATGCGGGTTCAATTCCCGTTGCCTGCTCCAAATTTCTCCTCATGATCAGAGGCGATTTTGACAAAAAATCTTAATAAAAAATGGAGGTTTTAAGTAGCCTCCATTTTTTATTGCACATAATTAGACAAATTTTTTTTATTTTTTCTGTTGCAAGCAGCTCAAAAATGTGTTATATATAAGCCAACAACTAATTATTATAATCACTAAACAACTAAAAATTATGAGTCTAATTAAAGAGTTATTTCAGTTCGTGGTTGAGGATATTAGAGAAACCTACAATGAATGCAGAGATGGTATTAAAGACATCGTAAATATACCAAAAGCGCTAAGAGAGCGTATGAGAGAACGTAAAAGAGAGAATGATAGGAAAGAGTTAAGAATGATTCTTGGTAAATACAAGGAAAGGTCGCAAGCATCTCTTTCTTATACAGAATATAAAGATGTTAACGCGTCTCTCGTAAATGCGGTAATGACAGGTGATTTGCAGAAAATCAAAGAGTGCTTAAAACAGGGTGGTAACATAAACCTTGTGGTGGCTTACGACAAAGAGAGCAAGACATTGCTTTTGCCTTGGGATAAGGGGTTTTATGATCTGAAACCGGAAACATACTACATGTTAGATAGACATTCAGAGAATGGATCGTGGAACCCTGAAGAAAAAAGTCTATACCTGGACATGTATAAATATAGACCAAATATCTATAAGGTAAAAAGGTACAGTCTTCATGAGCTGGCACTTCAGATGAAGTATAAAGATGTTGCTAATTATCTGCATAAGTCAGGTAGTAGAAATTATCTTGATCTATTTCATTTTATCTTGGATAAAGCACTGCTTCATTCTGCCATAGACAAGGAAAATTATGCGGAAGCAGTTAAATTGCTGCTTTCTGGAATGGTAGATCCAACATTTGTTTCTTACGTTACATTCTACGACCGACCAATTCATGAGCAAGCTGGTACTACTAGAGATGTGCATTTGGCTTTCTCTCTTGATTTATCAAAATCAGAAAAGATGACAAACATCTTGAGACGTTTTGGAGCTGTGACAGAAAAAGAACTAAAAGAGGCATACCTTTCATCAGAGCACTGGCGATCCATATTGGAAAAGCGCAAGGCCGAAGAGGAAAAGCGCAAGGC
>JAZNSB010000051.1:0-22808 GCA_045590955.1 Alphaproteobacteria bacterium
GTTGCTGGGTACTACAACTTATTTACAGAAAAAGGAAATGTGTTAACTGCAGATAGTGCGGTTGTTGGATTTTGTTCTTACCAAGAAAATGATTTTTCTGCCAGTGACCACGTAGAAAAATTACTTCCAAAATTTGAAATGAATAAATATGTTGCCATGTTTTTGACAACAATTATTAACCTTGAAAATTATAGATATAGTTATGGGCGCAAGTTTAATCAAACAAAAATCAAGGACACATTGATTAAGTTGCCCGTAAATTCTCAAGGTAACCCTGATTGGCAATTTATGGAGAATTATATTAAATCCTTGCCTTATAGCGATCTAATATAGAAGTACTTATACCATGTGTGCAAATATACAAACTCACATCATATAAAAGTATATTTTTATGTAAAAAAGTATACTTTTATCGTTCAAAATTAGCACATAATTTGATATTCAAGGACACATGGTGAAATAAAAATAATTATGATATCCAATTGTAAAATATAGAAACTTTAATTTTACAAAAAACAAAAAAAGCGGAAGCATATTCTTCCGCTTTTTAATATTGGTCGGGACGAGAGGATTTGAACCTCCGACTTCTTGCACCCCATGCAAGCGCTCTACCAGGCTGAACTACGTCCCGAATATGTTACCTCTATAAACCAAAAAAAAATCTATTGCAAGAGCTTTTTTTATTTTTTATCAGTCAAAAATCTTGGGGTAAATTGCACAGAATTTTTGTATTTATTAGCAACTGATTTATAATGCCAGTGATTGTAATGGAGAATAGCATGACAAAAGTAGCAATATGGTGCAGGGCAGACCAAACAAACATTATTGGCATCGGGCCAAATATCCCTTGGCACGTAGCTTCGGATTTTAAACGCTTCAGACGTATTACAAACGGCAAAAACATTGTTGCAGGACAAACAACATATGAATCTTTTCCGTCAAGAACCTTGCCGAACAGAAAAATTTTTGTCTTAACATTTGATGAAAATTATCAGGTATCCGATCCGCAAAATCACTTTGTGGTCACAGACATCAAAACTTTTAAAGATTTTGAAGAAGACTTATATATATGCGGAGGTGCTTCTGTTTATAAATTGTTTATGGAAAAACAATCTCCGGACATTATTGTAGATAGTTGTTTTTACGGAAAAATAGATTCTTCATTAGAAGGATCCCCCGTAGATATTACATATTGCGTTGAGCAAATGCAAAAAAACTACCGACAAATATCTTTAACCTATGATATTGACGACATTAAAACCGCCGTATTTGTTAAAAAAGGCGAATTTGTTGATCAATCAGTATTAAAACATATCATTACCGCAATTGAGGAATAATCATGAAACAATATCTGGATTTACTTGCAGACATTATGCAAAATGGAGAAGATGGTGATAACCGCACCGGCATTTGGACCAGAAAAGTATTTGGTCGCCAAATGCGTTTTGATCTATCAAAAGGTTTTCCGCTTGTTACCACAAAAAAAATGTTCACCAAAGGCATAATTCATGAGTTAATTTGGTTTTTATCCGGCAATACAAACTGCAAATATCTGCTGGACAACAATGTTCACATTTGGGACGAATGGATGGACAAAGACGGCAATTTAGGACCGGTTTACGGACATCAGTGGCGCAACTGGAATTCCAAAGGTATTGACCAAATAAAAATGCTTATAGAACGCATCAAATCAAAACCTCAAGACCGCAGATTGATTGTAACCGCATGGAATCCCGAAGAAATAGAGCAAATGGCTTTGCCACCGTGTCATTGTTTTTTTCAGTTTGACGTTACTCCGTCCGGTAAATTAAATTGTCAATTATACCAAAGAAGTTGCGACATGTTTTTGGGAGTTCCCTTTAACATTGCTTCATATTCGCTTTTAACCATGATGGTTGCACAAGTTTGCGGATTAAAACCCGGAGAATTTGTTCATACACTGGGCAATGCTCATATATATAACAACCATTTTGAGCAGGTAAAATTGCAACTTACCAGAGAACCGTTGCCTCTGCCAACCATGAAGATTAATCCGAATGTAAAAAATATAGATGATTTTAAATTTGAAGACTTTACTTTGGAAAATTATCAAAGTCATGATGCAATTAAAGGAGATGTAGCTGTATGACAGAGCATGAATTTTTAACATCATATTGCAATTTTGTAAATTCAATAACTTCGCAAGAATCAAAAGATGACAATGCATTTACAAAAAAAATGCAAACATTAAGTCAACAACTTAACGGCAATTATTCCAGACTGGACACAGCAATTGCCGGTATATCCGGAGAAGCCGGAGAAATTGCAGATGTTTGGAAAAAAATTAAATTCCATGGCAAAGACTTGGAAGATAAAAAAGAAGAACTAATATCAGAACTTGGTGATATGTATTGGTATTTAGCACAAGCTTCAATGGCTTTGGGCATAAATATGGAAGATATTATAAACAAAAACGTAGAAAAACTGCAGAAACGCCATCCGAACGGATATTTTTCCAACCAATATATGGACAAGAAATAAATCTTGACGTTTGTGCGACAAAATATATAATCGCAAAACATTTTAGTTAGGAGAAAACAAGTGCAAAATTTTTTTGAATACCTTAAAGAAAGAGGCTATGTATATCAGTCAACTCATGAAGAAGAAATTAAATCTATTTTAAATTCAGATAAAAAAATTACCTTTTATCTTGGAATTGACCCAACTGCAGATAGTCTTCATATTGGCCACTTTTTTGCATTGATGATGTTCAGACACCTTCAACGCAAAGGTCACAGGGGTATTCTGGTTATCGGCGGAGCAACGGCTCTTGTTGGAGACCCTACAGGCAAATCTGACATGCGTAAAATGCTCACTAAAGAAGATGTTGCACACAATGTGGCAGAAGTTAAACGTCTTGCAGCACGTTTTATTAAAACAGAGGGTGAAAATGCAGCCCTTATTTTAGATAACTCAGAATGGATAAATGACTTTAACTATGTTGATTTTATGCGCATTGTAGGTACACACTTCAATGTAAACAAAATGCTTGCTTCAGATGCGTATTCAAAACGTTTGGAAAACGGTGGTCTTACCTTCCTTGAAATGGGATATATGCTCATGCAAGCATATGATTTTGTTCATTTAAATCGCAAATATGACTGTGTGCTTGAAATCGGCGGATCTGACCAATGGGGCAACATTGTGGCAGGAACAGAATTAAGTCGCAAAATGAACTTTCATGATGAAGGAAATGCAACTTCTGATAAACCTGATACATTTGGTTTAACTTGCCCGCTTTTAATGACCAAAGAAGGCAAAAAAATGGGCAAAACAGAAGCAGGAACACTTTGGGTGGCTCGTGATAAAACCACACCATATGCATTTTATCAGTATTTTTATAATACTGATGATGCAGACACACAGATGCTTCTAAAGTTGTTTACAGATATTCCCACAGAAGAAATTGTTGCTTTGTGTCAGGCAGATATCATTCAAGCTAAAAAACGCATGGCATATGAAATCACCAAACTTGTCCACGGCGAAGAAGAAGCTCAAAAAGCCATTGAGGCTGCAGCAGCTTTATTTAGAGGAGGCGACAACCTTCAAGATGTGCCTTCTGTTGAGTTTGATAAACATATTTTAGAGCAGGGGATAAATGTTGTAGATTTGCTGGTTCAAACCGGATTTTTTGCATCAAAAGGAGAAGCAAAAAGAATGATCGCCCAAGGTGGCGTAAGTATTGATAGTAACAAAATCAACAACATAGACGAACAAGTTAAAGTAATAGATAAAGATTATACCATACTCAAAAAAGGTAAAAAGAATTTTTTAAAGGTAATTAAAGCTTAATTTTATCTAAAGTTTGTTTTGCAACCAAATTGGCAGGATCTAATTTCTGCCAATTTTTTGTAATTTTATAGGCATTTTTAGCATTAATTTCAGCATATTCCAAAATAAAATCTTTCAGATTTTCTGAAATTTTTGCAATTTTTTTATCCAACATAAACGCCTTAAACAACAAACCCAAAGCTTCTTCTTTTTCTCCGACTTCATGCAAAATCAAGGCCAAATTATTGTGAGCCATTGCATTTTTATCATTTATCAAAATCACTTTTCGGTATTCTTCTAATGCCAAAGAAGTTTTACCGTCTTTTTGCAACATAATTGCATAATTTAGATGTGCATCTTCACTTTCCGGACATATAATTAATGCTTTTTTATAAAGTTTTTCTGCAGACACACAATCGTTGGCTTGGGTTAACAAATCTGCCAAAGATAAAATAGCTTCCATATTTTTTTCATTTATGTTTATAGCATTTTGATAAGCTTCCATAGCCAGAGAATTTTGCAATTGTTTTTTATGAATGTGGCCTAATAAAACAAAAAAATCATCAACCGTTACGGACAATTCCAACGCCTTGGTCAAAAAGTTATAAGCCTTTTCTAATTGATTGTTATTATACAAATTTTTTGCCAAATAATAAAAACTCAAGGGTTCATCCGGATATTGTTTTGCCAAGTTTTCAATTTCTGTAAAATCATTTTCCAAATAAGCCAAATTAACTTTTGCTTCTGCATAATCGGGGGCTTGTTCAATGGCTTTTTTATACATTTGTTTTGCCTTATTTTTTTTATCTAAAACAAGATATATATTAGCTAAATTATTATAAGCCTCTTTAACGGTTTTATCTAACTTTATCACTTTTTTATAAGTTTTTTCAGCCTCATAAAGTTTTCCCCAAGAAACAAGGCTATACGCCAAATTAAATAGAGCAGGTAAGTGTTTTGGATTAATTTCCAATGCAAAATAAAAAGCTTCAACGGCAGAAGAATGTATGTTTTTAGCTGAAGCAATCAGTCCCAATAAATAATACAGATCCGGATTTTTTGCGTCATTTTGCAACAAAGACCTCAAAGTTTGCTCCGCTTCGTCAAATTGATTGTTTTCATACAAAGCAATTACTTTTTCCAACAACATATTTTCTGCCATATTTTCTCCTTTTTCTGCATTATAAATAGCAAAGTTATAAAATCCAGCATTTTTTATAAAATTTTACTTGAAAAAAAGAAATAAGTGTTGTAAATTGCGCGTACTTTCGGAAAGAGGAGAAATTCTCCGGTTTAACAAATATCGTTAAACAACCGGAACAATAAATATAATTAACATAAGGAAAACAAAAATGAAAAGTATTATAAGTGCAAAGAAAAAAGCAGACCGTAAATATACGGCAAATTTGTGGGGAAATGCAAACTCTACATTTGAAAAAAGAAAAACAGCTCCTGGTCAACATGGTGCAAGAAGAAAAAAATCTACAGACTATGGCACACAGCTGACAGCTAAACAAAGATTAAAAACATATTATGGTAACGTATCTGAAAAAGCATTCCGCAGATACTATTTTGAAGCCATCAGAAGAACAGGCGACGCTGCAGAAAACTTAATCGGCTTGCTCGAGTCTCGTTTGGACAACTTGGTATACAAAGCAAAATTTGTTCCGACCATCTTTGCTGCACGCCAATTTGTAAACCATGGCCACGTTACAGTTAATGGCAAAAAAGTAAACATTAGCTCTTACATGGTAAAGGTTGGTGATGTAATTGCCGTTGCTCCAAAAGCAAAAGACATGGCAGTTGTGCAAGCTGCAATTGAATCTACAAGCAGAGAAGTTCCTGCATATTTAGAATTAGACAGCAAGAAAACATCTGTAAAATACACATTCATTCCAAAATTTGAAGATGTTGCATATGGTTCAATTATGGAACCAAATCTTGTAATTGAGTTTTATTCAAGATAATAAAACAACAAATCTTAAAAACAAAACCCCGAGAAGTTGTGAATTTCGGGGTTTTTTATTTTGATTAAATATCATATATATGATTATATAAAGCAAAAGATATCATTTTGATGGAAATGAAATGATTTTGTGTGCACATATTTTGATAAGATTCTAGGGGATTTATGGTTCATTCATACAAACATAGCCCTTTGCACAATCTTATTTTAAGAAGTATCATTGCTTTCATTTTGTTAGCAATGAATTTTGTCATGTTTACATCTGCCGGCAACTATTTTTCATACAAAGGAGACATTCCGACAGAATTTATTTTAGTTTTATTCTTATTACTGTTTTTAACCTCTTTAATAATGTTTTTACTTTCATTTTCGGCATTATTGCAAAACATCTTTGTAGCTCTTATTGCAGTGTTTTTTGTATTATCTTTTTTCAAGCAATTTGCCTTATTTGATGAAACCACCATTTTTTCAGACCTGCTTATTAAATTTGCAGATCCGCTAACAGCCTTAAAATATGCCAACAGCTCACATTATATTATTGCATTTTTTACCGGATTATTACTGTTTTTCTTAATGGTATATGCCAATAAGAAAACAGTATTAATCTTCATTACCTGTTTACTGGCATCTTTTGCCACTTTAACCTATTATCAGTCAACACATGCACTAAACAGAGGTATGAATGTTGTAAATTACGAACACAGAAATCTTCCATCAAACAACAACAGCAGTATATTTATTTTAATTAACATCCCCAATCTTGGATCATATGCAAATCTTCAAGATTTGTTACCGGATGAAAATTCTGCCAAGCAAAAAGCGGTTTCTAACCTGTTTTCATTTTTTGCAAAAAACAACTTTACTCTGTATTCTAAAGCCTACGTTACAGAAGAAGATGCTAATACAAACCTCATAAATTTATTAAATTACTCATCAGATAAAGATGTAAAAGATCACATTTATAAGCCGCAAAAACTGTCTCAATACTGGGATTTTAACAATAAAAAACACAGATCTTTTTCATTACAAAACAATGAATTGCTTGAAAAACTGAACAGACTTCATATATACAACACCATTTATGAAAATTCAGATATAGAACTCTGCCATTTACAAGACAAACAATTGGCAGATAAATGTATAATGCTTCAACCGGCACCAAACAAACTTTCTCCAAGATATCTGAATGTATTTAAGCGCACAATGTTGTTAATAGCACAATGGATTTACCATTCAGGCGTAAACATTAATCTTGAACAAGCATATAACTTGGTGAACTTTGCAACCAACGCAGAAAACATTCCTTTTTTAGGTATAAATGTTTCAAACTTAGACGCATTTGCTTCATTGAACGTGCTTGATCATCTTGCAAATGATATTATAGAAAACAAGTCAGACAGAGCATACATAGTAAACCTCAATACATTAAGCAACTTATATATCTATGATGAGTTTTGCAACATCAAACCAATGAGTCAATGGAAAAACCAGACAAACAATCCTTGGGTTTCTGATGTAAACATGTATCTTCGCAGACAAGCATATTTAGAACAACTTTCATGTCTTAGTGGAAAATTGCACAATTTCATTCAAACCTTAGAAGCAAATAACATCACCGATAAAGCCAACATCATCATCACAGGATCAAGTGGGCTTGGAAGCTTCCATAACAAACTCAACAGATCTTTTGTTGAGAAATTTAAAGCAGATAATTTGGTTGCAATGGCCATAAAAACACCAAAAAACAAACAATTCAGCATGATAAATGATCTTTGCTCCACCGTTGGTATTATGCGTGGTTTTATGAACAAAACCAACCAATGTGGCACTACCACTCCAAATAGCAGTGCAGAAAATATGCAAAATTTATATACCGAATTAAATAATAGCAATCTGGCACAAAATGTACTAAGAATCTTAACTGCCAACTTTGACGAATGGTATCCCAAATGGTTTGCCAATAATGAAGATAAAAACCCATATACAGCAGAGAAGAAAGAAAATCGCAAACTCAACAGCATCTTGTCTGACAACCAGAACATTGGGACAATATTAACCATTTCAGAAATCCCGCAAAGCACTAGTAGAATAGATACCAAAGAAAATCTTTTACCAAGTATGATTCCAAACGTATATACCGGAAGACCTACTGCAAAAGGCAAGTTTGCACCACAAACCGGCAAAAATGCTTTGGGTATGCAATAAAGAAAGAAAAACATGTATATCAATTTTTTTAGCAATATCAAAGAGTTGATTAAAAAATTTAAGAAAAACAAACGCGCATACTATTCGCTAATAATTTTTTCCGTTATTTTTATTATAAGTTTACTTGCAGAACTTATTGCTAACAACACACCTTTAATAGTAAAATACAAAAACAAACTATATTTTCCAATAATAAAAGAATATACAGATTTAACTTTTGGCGGAGATTTTCCAACACCGGTTGATTGGTCAGATAATTATATATTAAACAACATAAAATCAAATGGTTACATAATACAAACATTAATTCCGCACTCATATAAAAGCATAGATTTTAATCTGGGTAAACCAACACCCTCTGCACCAGATAAAAACCACTGGTTAGGAACTGATGACGAGGGACGGGATGTGCTGGCACGTATTTTATACGGCATCAGACTATCGGTAATTTTTGCTTTTATTTTAACTTTGATATCTTCCGTTATAGGAATTTTTGCCGGCGCAATACAAGGATACTTTGGCGGGAAAACAGACCTTTGGACTCAAAGGTTAATAGAAATATGGGAAAGCTTACCTCAACTTTTTATCTTAATTATCATTTCCAGCATCTTTGCTCCCGGTTTTTGGACCATTTTATTTATTTTGCTTCTTTTCAGCTGGACCAGTTTAACATCAGTTGTCAGAGCAGAGTTTTTACGAGTAAGGAACTTTGAGTTTGTAAAGGCTGCTAAAGTACTTGGGGTTAGTAATTTTAAGATTATGTTCCGTCATATTTTGCCAAATGCTTTAATTTCTGCCATAACATTTATTCCGTTTATCATGGCCGAAGCCATTACGGCTTTGGCATCACTAGATTTTTTGGGCCTGGGATTAGGACATGAATATCCTTCACTAGGAGACTTGGTCAGACAAGGAAAAGAAAATTTACAGGCTCCATGGATCGGAATATCCATATTTGTTGTTTTAAGCTCTTTGTTAAGTATGCTTATTTTCATAGGCGAGGGAATAAGAGATGTTTTTGACACAAGGAAAAAGAGCTTATGAAAAAGTTATTAGAAATCAAAAACTTATCCGTGTATTTTCAAGACAATCAAGTTGTTAAAAACGTCAACATTGATGTAAAAGAACAAGAAGTTGTGGGCATCGTCGGCCAATCCGGCTCCGGTAAAAGTGTAACAGCATCATCAATTTTGGGGCTATTACCTTATCCCAAAGCCCACTATGACAGCAAAAGCTCAATTAAATTTAATGGATTAGAACTATTAAATAATCCAAACATAAGACACATCAGGGGTAAAGAAATAGGGTTTATTTTCCAAGAACCTATGTCATCATTAAACCCATTACACAAAATTGGCAAACAAATAACCGAAGCCATTTTAATTCATCAAAAAATAAGCTATAAACAAGCACTTAAAGAAACTGTAAAACTTTTAAGATTAACCGGCATTAAAAATGCCAAACAAAGATTAAACTCTTTTCCTCACGAACTTTCCGGTGGACAAAGACAAAGAGTTATGATTGCCATGGCTCTTGCAAACAAGCCCAAAATTTTAATAGCAGATGAACCGACAACAGCATTAGATGTAAGTACGCAAGAACAAATTATAAATCTTTTGAAAAAACTTCAAAATAAACTTGGTATAAGCATTGTTTTTATAAGCCATAATTTACGTCTTATCAATAAGATATGTAATAAAGTTTATGTAATGCATCAAGGTAAAATTGTTGAATTTGGAGATATAAAGAAAATATTCAAAACCCCCAAACACCCATATACAAAAGAATTACTATCACAATTTCCCGCAGAAAAAGATACTTCATATGGCTATAAAGTTGTTTTAGATGCACAAAACATGCAAGTAACCTTTCCGTTAAAAAAGAACTTTTTCGGAAGAATAACACAAGAAATCAAAGCCGTAGACAAAGTATCTTTTTGTTTAAGAGAAGGAGAGACCTTAGGAATTATCGGCCAATCCGGTTGTGGCAAAACAACTTTGGGTATGTCATTAGTGGGATTAAATAATTACTCTGGCAAAATCAATCCGTTAGATAAAATATCCACACAAGAAAGAAGCAAAAAAATACAAATTGTATTTCAAGATCCATACAATTCACTAAATCCAAGAATGACGGTTGAGCAAATACTAGAGGAGGGGCTTAACGTCCACTTTCCGCATCTAAACAAATCATCTGTAAAAAACAAAATAATAAAGCTTTTACAAGAAGTTGGCTTACAAAAGAAAGACGTCTGTAAATACCCTCATGAATTTTCCGGCGGACAAAGACAAAGAATTGCCATTGCCAGAGCTTTAATTATAGAACCACAAATTTTAATTTTGGACGAACCAACTTCTGCTCTTGATGTTAGCACGCAAAAACAAATCCTTGAATTATTGCAACAAATTCAAAAAGAAAAGAACTTGTCATATATTTTTATTTCACACGATCTTGGCGCTGTAAAAGCCATGTCAGACAACATTGCGGTTATGAAAAACGGCAAATTCATTGAATTTGGCACAAAAAAAGATGTTATATCAAACCCACAAGAAGAATATACAAAACAGCTTATCAATGACAGTTTACATTAAGATTTAAATGTATCAAAAAAATAGGATAGGGTCCAAACTAATTGTTTTTGCTTATAAAGATCTTCAATTTCAAAAAAATATAGCCATTTAAACTGAACAACTTCGTCTGTTGTTGCATTTTCCAGAGAAACATCTCCATCATATTCAAACATCCACACATCAACAATGTCGTTAAAACGCTCACCATTCAACTCTTTTCTTACTTTTGTTAATATAAGTTGTCCATTTTCGGGTAATAAATCAATTCCCAGTTCTTCCTTCACTTCACGCAATGCTGCTTGCAAAGAACTTTCTTCTTTAATCACAGCTCCTCCACAACATTCCCACATCAAAGGGCAGTGCCGTTTACTTGGAGAGCGTTGAGATATTAAAAATTGTCCTTTTTTATTTTTGATCCATACATGGACAACCAAATGATAGGCGTTATCAGGGATTTTTTGACCTCTGACATGTCTTCCTATCTTGTTGCGATTAATATCATATAAATCCCAAACTTCCATATCAATCTCCGTAAAACTAATTTAAGCATACTTTGTTAAATATAGGTTAATAACTAACATTTTTAACATTACGCTGTGCTTTCGCACAAGTATATATTTTAAGCACAAAACAACGAATAAACAAGGGGATATAACCATAATTTAACCCTTATATAATTTGTCGCATAATATATATTATGTATACCAAAGGCTGTCGGGAATACACAACAATCGCACAATTATCGTTTTATCTATCTTATAATAATAAGCAGTATCAAACAAATTTTCCTCAATTATATACATTTTTTCAAATTTATATTGTCATTATTATCAAACATTGATAGATTGTTCCTGTTAAATTAATTTTAGGACGAAAGAAATGTTAGATATCAAATTTATAATGGAAAATAAAGAGTTGGTTAAAGACGGCTGGCTCAAAAAAGGTTACACAGACCTGGATGTAGATGCAATTTGCAATGAATATCTTGAATTAAACAAATTAAAGACATCTCTGCAAGCAATATCCGAAGAAAAGAACAAACTCAGCAACCAAATTAAATCCGCCTCATCCGAAGAACGTCCTAACATTATATCCAAAAGTAAAGAACTTGGCGAAAAATTTAAGGTTGGTCAAGAAGAGCTGGACGCTAAACAAAAAGCTTTTGATATGCAAATGCTCCGCTTGCCAAACATTGCCTCTCCGGAAGCTCCGGTTGGCCCGGATGACAGTGCAAACGTTGTAAGAAGAAAAGTCGGCACTCCAAGAACATTTGACTTTACTCCGTTAGATCATGTAGAGCTCATGAACAAAAATGGATGGTCAGAGTTGGAAAGAGTTGTGAAAGTATGTGGCGCCCGCACCTATGCCATCAAAAATGAATTAGCCAGACTGGAACTTGCTATCCACATGATGACCATAGATAAACTCATGGATAAAGGCTTTACGTTTATAAATCTGCCATCTCTTGCCAGAGAAAAACCATTATACGGCATGGGATATTTGCCATTTGCCAAAGATGAAATTTATTATATGCCTTCTGACGACACATATCTGTCAGGCACTGCAGAATTGGTATTAAATTCCCTCAGAGCCGACGAAATCTTGCAAGAAAATGAGCTTCCTGTTTTATACGCAGGATTTTCACCTTGTTTCAGAAGAGAAGCCGGAGCAGCAGGCAAAGACACCCGAGGTCTTACCAGAGTTCACCAATTTTTGAAAACAGAACAATTTGTTATTTGTAAAAATGACATAGCAGAATCTGAAAAATGGCATAAAAAACTGTTGGAAATTTCAGAAGAAGTTCTGCAAGACCTAGAACTTCCATACCAAGTATTAGAAGTTTGCACCGGAGACATGGGTGCCGGGAAATACAGACAATATGACCTTGAAGCATGGGTTCCAAGCCAAAATTGTTATAGAGAAACTCACAGTTGCTCTAACATCACAGATTGGCAAGCCAGAAGAACAAACCTAAGATACAGAGACAATGCAGATGGCAAAGTAAAATTTGCTCATACATTAAACAATACCGGCATTGCCACTCCAAGAGTTTTGGTTCCGTTCTTAGAAAACCATCAACAAGCCGACGGAAGGATTAGAATTCCGGAAAAATTAAGACCATATATGAATTCAAAAGAATTTATCGGCGGATAATAAAAAAAGGCTACTTTTCAGTAGCCTTTTTTTTCAACTGTTTCAAAACATATACCCTAATTGCACTTGAAAGATTTGCCACATCTTTTTGAGCATCAATCTGCGTTACCAACTGATTAATGCTTTGCCCATTTAAATCTGCAATAATTTTAAGTTCCTGCCAAAATTCTTCTTCCAAGGATATGCTACTGGTATGCCTTCCAGCAATTACCACAGAAATTTTCTTCATTATTTTTTCCTAAAAGCATCAATAGAAACAACTTCTGCCGGTGCAGATGCCGTGGTTGATTTGTTTTCAGTCAAACAGCTTCTTTCATCTGTGTTGTTTGTATTTTCCACATTAAAAGCAAGAGCAAATTTTGCATAAGGATCTGTAAAGCTTACAATTGCATCCAATGGCACCAAGAGTGTTTCTAAATATCCTTGGAAGCTCAAATTTACACTAAAGCACCCTGTCCCAACTTTTAAGTCAAAAAATTGATGTTGCAACACAATTGTTATTTCATCTGGATATTGCTCTTTTAAAAACTTAGGAATAATTACTCCCGGATAAGATGTTTTAAACGTAATATAAAAATGGTGTTCCCCGGGGCAACATCCGTTTTCCTCTGCTATTTTCAGTGATTGAGAAACCACGTTTAGCAAAGATTTTTCAATTAACTTTTCATAATTTATATGCATTTGTTTTGTCATGAGAAAAAATCCTATAAATACGGGCCGTTCTGTTGCTAGGTGGCCCACTCCCCACTCAAATTCATCCAAGAATTTAAGAATTAAGATTTGTTGCAGCTACACTAAGCAGCTAAAGCAACTGGAGCCAAATTATCATTTGCACTCATTTTGTTTGACCCGATAACGGTGGTATCATGCCGAACACAACAATCTACTTTTACTGCAACCTGTCAAACCTATTTCACCCCCGTTTATTTTTTGGTGGAGGTGCCGGGTACCGCCCCCGGGTCCAAATAGCCTATTTTGTAGTGTCTCTGGTGTCACAGTTGGCAAACCAACGAAAAAATCATATTCTCATTCTACGAAAAAATCAAGATATAAAATGGTATAAGGCCTATTCTTCACAAATTTATTATATTAGCCACTTCATATTTTAAAAAAAGTGCATAGATAAACAAAGAGATTAATTTTAAAGGAACAAAGAAATGAAAAAAACTCTTATTTATACTTTATGTATTTTTTGTTTATTTGGGCACAATGCAAAAGCCCAAGTATCATCAACCATAACCAAGGGATCAACTCAAAGAATTAGCAGCAGTCAACAAAGAAGAAATCATAATTTTACAGATTTTGGCCAAGAATATACAGATTTTAAAAACAAACTACAAAAAGAATATAACTTTGATTATTCGGTAGACATTTCTTATATGCCACAAAGAGGAGCGCCAAATGGCAATAAAACTTCATATCAAACAATAATTTACCCAACTGCAAGTTGGCAAATTTTTAACAACGATTATGGCACAGGTACATTAAATTTTGCATATAACATTGTAAGATATGCCGGCATAAACGGCAACAGCCTCGGATCCAACATTGGCATTGCCACCTCTTTAAATGATTATACAAATCCGTCAAATTCTTTTGATGAATTGTTATATACTCATCAGTTTAAAGGAAACTTAGAATGGTTATCACTTTCTCTGGGACAATTTCCATTATATAACTTTGATGGTTCTCAATACAATTCAAACCAACAAGAAAACTTTATCAACTATGCTCTTTCTCAAAATGCCACATCCACCTATCCTACTGCCGGATTTGGTATATATTCAACCATTTCACCAACTCAAGACATCAGTTTTTCTTTCGGTGCGCAAGATGCCACAAACGTAGATGGCATTTCCATTCACCCCAGATTAAACAAACACAAATACACAACTTTTGCGTCGTTAACATATAATCCCACCATTAATTTAGGGGATTCATATTATTCTTTGCTCGTATATAACCAACCTTCCGTAAAAGAACAACCTCAAAGCACAACCGGTTGGTCGCTTAACTGGAGCCAAAACATAGGTGAAAAATGGAATGTTTTTGCCAGAGCAAACGGAGTTAACAAAGACGTTGCATATGCCAGTTTTTCATACGTCTTAGGCACGGTATATAACAATCCGTTAAACAGAAATCCACTTGATCAAATAGGCTTTGCCACAACTTTAAATAAAATTAACAAATCTGCTTTGGAAGACAACAATGCCCACGATTATGAAACAGTATTAGAAACATACTGGGCTTGGGGCATATCAAAATGGATGACCATCACTCCGGATGTGCAGTTTTACATAAAACCGGCATTAAACACAAAATCAGACACAGCCACCGTGTTTAGCTTAAGAGCCACATTATTCTTATAATAAAAAAAGAGACCAAGGCAAATCTTGGTCTCTTTTTTTTGTGTTTTTAACGCACTTAATGAGTTTTGCTCATTTTTAGCGAGGCATACAAACCCACCAAAAGAAGCCATACTCCAAGTCCGCTCCAGAGCGAGCCACCTGTTAACCAGTACATGCACTCAATTACAACGAGCATAATAAAGGCCAACAATATCTTTTTTGTTGTTTTTGACAAAGCTTTAATCTTTGCCACCAAAACATGTGCATACATAAACATGTAAGCACCTGCCCAACAAACAAAAACCGGCAAAACCACCTGTAACCACAGCGAAATTTTACCACTCTCAATATCCTCCCACTGAAAGGATATCACAACCACCAACGCCACAATCAGCACCGCCAGTGCATTTAAAAAATTTTTCATATGTTTTGTCATAAAAATTGTATGTTTGGCATTATTAATAGCATATTTTTTTTAATTTTTCAATCATTAATAAAAAAAACTTTACAAATTAAATGGCTCATTTATAAATAATGCATATAAAATGGAGGTTAATATGAAAAAAACGTGGCTTATAACAATTTTTGTATATTTTTTGTGTTCTTGTGCCACACCCAATACATCAGCACCTTCATCTGTAAACCTCCTATACCCTTTAGGTACAATTGGCCAAGAAGAACCGGTATTTGTTCCGCCTTTTGCCAATGCTTTTGCCTCTAGGATAGACACCGGAGCAGCAATATCTTCAATTGATGCCAAAAACATTCAAGTTTTTGAAAGAGACGGTAAAAAATGGGTATCTTTTGACATAAAACAAAGAAATACAGATATTGCTCATCATTTTGAAACACCGCTTGTCCGTAAATCTTCTGTCAAAAGGATTAAAGAAGATGAAGACAGATATATTATAAATCTACCCATTAAAATGGGCGAACTTAACATTGATGCTCAATTTTCTTTGGCAGACAGAGAAAAGTTTGACTATCAGGTTCTTATTGGCAGAAATATTTTGATTGGCAATGCCATCATTAACCCTGCCCTCAGCAATACATTAAAATAGAGACATAACATGATAAAAAAGATATTTACCGTAAGAAAAGTGCTGACATATTTACTTATATTAGCATCTGTTTTTACAGCATGGAGCATATATTATAAAATAAACTTTTGGGGTTTTAGCTTTAAGCCTAATCAAAAAACCGCAATTTGGACACTTGAAACACAAATATCTTTTATGCCAACAGGAGAAAACATTAAAGTTTCTCTGGCCATTCCTCCCAAAAGCACCGGATACAAAATTCTTGAAGACAGCCTTATTACAAAAGGATACAAATTAAAAGTTGATGAAAATAATAAAAGAGTGATTTTCACTTCAACCCCAAAGGAAGGGCCACAAACCATATATTATAGAACTCTTCTTTTTGATAACATAGACTTAAAAGGCAAAATCAAAAGCAACCCACCGGCTCTCAACACAGCAGATATTCAACCTGATTACCAAAAAAAAGCAATAATAGAAACACTTATAGAAAAAGCAGGCAAATTTAAAGGAAACAAAGCACAACAACTCATTTTACTTTTTAACCAAGACCCCGCAGATGAAACGGTTATCAGCCTGCTTCCAAACAGAACCAATCACAGAGAGGTGGTGGAAAACATAGCCATGTTACTAAAATATCAACAAATTCCGGCAGAAATTATTCAAGGTATTAAACTGGAAGAGAGCAAAATATCTATAAAACCGGATTTGATGTTGCAAGCTTACATAAACGGCCGTTGGATGATTTTTAACACCACAACCGGAGAAATTGGCATTCCAAAAGATTTTGTAATTTTACAATCAGGCGGTTCTTCCTTGTTTGACGTAATTGGTGGAGAAAATTCATCTATTAAGTTTTCTGTAATAAAATCTGTTATTTCTTCTTTCAATCTCGCCGACAAAAGAGCCTCTCTCACAAAGAAAAAAAGCTTTTTTGATTATTCAATATACTCTTTGCCACTTGTTGAGCAAAACACTTTAAAATGGCTTTCTATATTTCCGCTTGCCATATTAATTGTTGTTATCATCCGAAACGTTATCGGATGGCAAACCATGGGCACCTTTACACCAATGCTTTTAGCCATGTCATTAGTCAAAACAGGGCTTGTTTTTGGTCTTGTTTGCTTTTTTATCATCATCAGTACCGGTCTGCTTTTGCGTACATTGCTGTCAAAACTCAACCTACTTATGGTCCCAAGAATATCTGCAGTTGTTGTATTTGTAATCATCATTATGCAAATTCTTACCATTATCGGTCATCATTTTGACATTACCTTAGCACAAAATGCCATATTCTTCCCAATTATCATCATGTCATGGATTATAGAAAGAGCCTGCATCATATGGGAAGAAGACGGCCCCTTAAACTCTTGCAAGGAAATTTTTTACAGCTTAATGGTTGCTATTATTACCTATTTTGTTATTAATTCAGAAACCATAAGACACATAATGTTTGCATTTAATGAAATAAACTTAATTATTTTGCTTGTCATCATGTTACTTGGCACATACACCGGATACAGACTAATAGAGTTAAAGCGTTTTTACCCACTAGTTAGGAAAAAATAATGTTTGGTTTAAAATTTTGCAAACCGTCAGAATTAAAAAATCTCGGCATCATGGGAATGAACGCCAGAAATCATAATGTTATCTTTCCAAACAATCCTCGCTGTTTATATCCATTGGTAGACAACAAAGTTCTTACCAAACAACTTGCAGAAAAATTCAACATAAACACCCCCAGACTTTTGGGTTTAATAGAATACCAATATCAAGTAAAAAAGTTTCATCATCTGATTAAAAACCGCAAAGAGTTTGTAATAAAACCGGCCCACGGTTCCGGAGGCAAAGGTGTCTTGGTAATAACAGATTATACTGATGAAAAATTCATCACAATTTCAGGCAGACAGCTAACTTACACCGAAGTTTATCAACACATTTCCAACATTTTAAGCGGATTATATTCGCTTGGAGGCAAGTATGATGTAGCCATTTTAGAAGAAGTTGTCCACTTTACCAAATCTTTCAAAGATTTTAGCTACCAAGGTGTGCCAGATGTGAGAATAATTGTATATAAAGGATATCCGGCAATGGCAATGACAAGACTTTCAACCAAAGCATCAGGTGGTAGAGCCAATCTGCATCAGGGTGCTGTTGGCGTCGGACTTGATATCTGCACCGGCAAAACACTCCGAGCCGTTGTCAGAAACAAACCCATAGAAACACATCCTGACACAGGCATAAACCTTTCATATCTAAACGTTCCAAAATGGAAAGAACATCTCAAAATAGCCGCCCAAGCATATGAAATGACCTCTTTAGGCTATCTTGGTGCAGATATTGTATTAGATGAACAAAAAGGACCAATGTTATTGGAATTAAATGCCCGTCCCGGCCTGGCCATACAAATTGCCAACGGTTGCGGACTGCTTGAAAAAATCAAAAAAATAGACACCTACCCGCAAAATTTGAGCGCAATAGAAAGAGTTGAATATATTTTAAATAACCACTAAAACAAAAACACCGCCAGCTTTCTGACGGTGTTTCTAATTGGCGGAGAGTATAGGATTCGAACCTATGCAACGATTTCTCGTTGACGGTTTAGCAAACCGCTCCATTAACCACTCTGGCAACTCTCCATATGTGTTAATTGCATTCCTTTTACCTTATGTTTCTTATCTCGTCAATAGTTTTTTCTTATTTTTTTACTTATTTCATAATTATTGAAATAAACATCATTATTAAAAAACCGAAAGACAACGGAAAAGTTGATTTACTTTTATTAGAATCATAGGTTTCAGGCAATACTTCATTTAATACCACAAACAACATTATTCCACCGGCAAATGCCATTGCAAACGGCAACATTACCTGACTTTGATTAACAGTTAGAAAACCCAACAAAGCACCAACCGGTTGCAAAAAACCGGTAAATATGGCATATTTCACAGCTTTTGGCTTTGAAAACCCTATAGCCATCAATGAAAGAGCCACAATCAAACCTTCGGGCACATTTTGCAACCCCATACCAATTAACAAAGAAAGAGGATTATACAATTCAGATGCAGCATATGCAGTTCCCATAGCCAAACCTTCGGGCATTTTGTGTATAGCAATTGCAATAACAAACAACCAAGATGTCTTCCAAGAGACCGCTGTACCTTCTTTACCATATATTTCATGTTCATGAGGCAATATATGGTGTAAAATCTGCACCAACAGCATTCCGCATACAACAGCGGCAACCAACAATAAAGAAGCAAACAACTTGTTCGGTAAAAAGTGCAAAACATTATCCATTGCCGGCACAATCAGAGTAAAAAATGCAGATGCAAGCATTATTCCGGCCGCAACATTGAGCAAAAAATTGATATTTTGTTTTGAAAAAGAACTTTTCAAAAACACCAGAAATCCGCCCAATCCGGCACACAGACTTACCACCGTAACATCAAATAGACATTGTAATAAAGCGTTCATTATCCCAATTTCTTTTTAATCAATTCATTTACCACTTGCGGATTTGCTTTTCCCTGAGTTGCTTTAAGCACCTGCCCCACAAACCAACCAAAAAGCCCGATTTTGCCGTTTTGATAAGCTTGTACATTTGCCTGAGAATTTGTAATAATCTCATCCACAATTTTTTCAATCTCTGCAGAATCCGTAACTTGTTTCAAGCCCTTTTCTTCCACAATTTTTTCCGGATTATCACCTGTTTCTGCCATTATTTCAAACACATCTTTTGCTGTTTTACCATTTATTACATTATCAGAAACAAGTTTAACCAATTTTCCCAAATTTTGTGCGGAAACAGGAGAATTTGCAATATCCAATCCTTTTTTATTAAGCATTGCAAAAAAATCACCCATCATCCAATTAGCTACTTTTTTAGCATCAACACCTTGATGTGCTACTTCAAAAAACTCCGCCACCTCTTTGTTTTCACAAAGAACTTCTGCATCATACTTTGTAAGTCCAAGCTCTTGAACATAACGTTTTTTCTTTGCATCTGGTAATTCTGGCAACTCAGCTTTAATTCCATCAACAAATTCTTGAGTAAGTTTCAAAGGCAACAAATCCGGCTCTGGAAAATAACGATATTCATGAGCAAACTCTTTTCTACGCATAACTTTTGTTAAACCGGTAACTTGGTCAAAATGACATGTGCATTGTTCAAAAGTCTGTCCGTTTTCATAAAGTTCCATCTGTCTTTTAGCTTCTGCCTCAATTGCTTGCATCACAAACTTAACAGAGTTCACATTTTTTACTTCCGCTCTGGGTCTAAGTTCTGTTGAACCCACCGGTCTTATAGAAATACTGGCATCACAACGCATTGAACCTTCATCCATATTTCCGTCGCAAGTTCCCAAATATCTTACCAAAGAACGTAGTTTGCGCAAGAAAGCCCCCGCTTCTTCCGGATCTCTAAAATCCGGCTTGGTAACAATTTCCATTAATCCCACACCACATCTGTTCAAATCAATAAAACTTTTTGTTGGGGACATATCGTGGATAGATTTTGCGGCATCTTGTTCAATATGCAAACGCTCAATACCGATTGTTTTGGTTGAACCATCTTGCAATTCCACTTCTACAGCGCCTTCACTTACCAACGGAAACTTATCTTGAGTAATCTGATAGCCTTGTGGCAAATCAGCATAAAAATAGTTTTTTCTGGCAAAAGCAGAATATAAATTTATTTTTGCATTAATTCCCAAGCCGGTTTTAATTGCCTGTCTTACACACTCTTTATTCAGTGTTGGCAACATACCCGGCATTGCGGCGTCAACAAAAGATACACTTTCATTAACTTCTTTACCAAATTGTGTAGAAGCTCCGGAAAAGATTTTTGAATTTGAAATAATCTGGCAATGTATTTCTAAACCGCATATTATTTCCCATTTTGCTGTTTTTCCTTCTAAAATCATCTTTTTATCCTCTAAATTTAATATCTTTTTCCAAAGCAAAAGCAGCATTCAACATTGTCTGCTCATCAAATGGTTTTGCAATCAACTGCACACCTAACGGCAATCCGTCAGACAATCCGGCAGGCACAGAAATTGCCGGTAACCCTGCCAAATTAACAGAAACGGTAAAAATATCATTCAACCACATATTTACCGGGTTTTTTGCCATATTTTCATCACCAATTGCAAATGCAGTTGTCGGACTTGTTGGTGTCAAAATAAGATCAACTTTTTCAAAAGCCTTGGTAAAATCTTGTTTAATTAATCTTCTAACCTTAAGAGCCTTCATGTAATATGCGTCATAATAACCGGAAGAAAGCACATATGTTCCCACCATAATTCTGCGTTTTACTTCTGCTCCAAAGCCTTTACTTCTGGAATTAATATACATCTCGTCAACATTTTTTCCGTCAACTCTTATTCCGTATTTTAATCCATCATAACGGGCCAAATTTGAAGAAGCCTCTGCCGGAGCAATAATATAATATGCGGGCAAAGCATACTTTGTATGAGGCAAAGATATATCAACAATTTCAGCACCTCTGTCTTTAAGCATTTCTGCTGTTTTTTGCCAAATTTTTAATACATCTTCATTCATATTGTCAGATTTATATTCTTGCGGAATACCAATTTTCAAACCTTTTACATCAGCATTGAGCAAAGCTGCAAAGTCAGGTTTTGCCACATTTGCACTTGTTGCATCTTTTGGATCATATCCGGCCATTACATTCAAGAGCAATGCACTATCTTGCACAGACTTTGTCATTGGTCCAGCTTGATCAAATGAAGATGCAAACGCAATTATTCCATATCTTGAACATCTGCCATATGTTGGTTTAAGCCCCACAATTCCGCAAAAAGCTGCAGGCTGTCTGATAGAACCGCCCGTATCTGTTCCTGTTGCTGCCGCACACATATTGGCGGCAACTGCCGCTGCAGATCCACCGGAAGAACCTCCCGGAACCAATGGCACGTCTTTTGACCAAGGATTAATTACCGGTCCGAATGCAGATTTTTCATTAGATCCTCCCATTGCAAACTCATCCATATTGAGTTTTCCAAGCACACAAACACCTTCATTGAGCAAGTTTTGTGTAACTGTAGATTCGTATGGTGGCACAAAGTTCTCTAATATCTTTGAACAAGCCGTTGTTCTAACATCTTTGGTACAAAACAGTTCTTTAATTCCCATTGGAATGCCTTCCAACAATCTGTTCTGACCTTTTGCATATCTTTCATCTGCAATTTTTGCCTGTTCCAATGCAAGTTCAGGTGTTTGTGTTACATAGGCATTATATTTTTTATCATCTTGCATTTTATCAATATATGCCCCGGCCACTTCTGTTGCCGTAAATTCTTTGTTTTTCAAACCATCAAGGGTTTCAGATATTGTTAATTCGTTTAATTTCACCATATCATCCCCCTATTCTACCACTTTGGGCACAACAAAATATCCATATTCATGACATGGAGCATTTTTTAAGATATCTTGCGATTGATTTTCATCTGTAACAACATCATCTCTTAACAAGAGATCTTCTTCATTTACCGCGATCAAAGGCTCAACACCCTCAGTATCAAGTTCGTTTAACTCACTAATAAATGATACAATTTTTTCAAACTCTTCTTTTGTTTCTGCCAATTTATCGTCTTCAATTTTCAGACGAGACAAAAAGGCAATGTTTTTAACAATTTCATCTTCCATTACATTCTCACATTAGATATTTTCGTTATTATCATTTTCCACCGGC
>JAZNSB010000052.1:0-27702 GCA_045590955.1 Alphaproteobacteria bacterium
ATGTAGCGCCACCCTTCTCTGCTAATACTTTTGTAATAGCTGCTGTCAATGTGGTCTTACCGTGGTCAACGTGACCAATCGTTCCAATGTTGCAGTGTGGCTTATTTCTTTCAAATTTCTCTTTTGCCATTTTTTGTTTCCCTGTTTGTTAGATTCGTTTGATAAAAAAATAAAGCTGTAAATGGAGCGGGTGAGGGGAATCGAACCCCCGTAGTAAGCTTGGAAGGCTTCTGCTCTACCATTGAGCTACACCCGCTTAAACAGCTTAACTTCTAAAAAAGATTTGAACTGGTGGAGGGGGATGGATTCGAACCATCGTAGACTGATGTCGACGGATTTACAGTCCGTTGCATTTGACCGCTCTGCCACCCCTCCAAAATTTGGATCAGTCACAAACCTAGCTTGCAAATAACCGCATTTTTACCAGAATGTCAACATATTTTTATTTTAATATGGAAATTTTATATTTTGTTATATATTCTAATTAAACAATAAAGAGGAATAAAATATGAGCACACAAACAGTTTTATATGGCAAGCACGCGGTTTTTTCAGCATTAAACAACCCCAAAAGAAACATTAAACACGTGCTTTGCACTAAGGAAAATTTTCAAGAAATTCAAAAAAAACATCCTCACGTAAAAGCTAAAATTGTTGATAAAAAAGAAATAGAAAAACTTGTAGGAAAAGACTCTGTTCATCAAGGATTCGCTTTGTTGTGCGATTCTTTAGAAACATATTGCATTGAAGACATATGTAACATGGCCGAAAACGTGCACAAATGCCACGTTTTAATTTTGGACCAAGTAACAGACCCGCAAAACATTGGCGCAATCATTCGTTCTGCCGTGGCATTCGGCACACTGGCCTTAGTTGTTCAAGATAAAAACTGTCCTCCGGAAAACGGCTCCATGGCAAAAGCATCTGTCGGATTAATTGAACATCTGCCGATTGCCAGAGTAACAAATCTATCTCGCGCCATAGAAAAACTCAAAAATGCCGGATTTTGGGTTGTTGGTTTAGACGGTTATGCAACAGATACTTTGTCAACTTTTGAAAAACCGCAAAAAACAGCCATCATCTTAGGTTCAGAAGGAAAAGGAATGAGAAGGCTGATTGAAGAAAACTGTGACTATAAAATTAAAATTCCTATGAACAACAAAGCAGAAAGCCTAAATGTTTCAAACGCCGCAGCTATTGTTTTGTATGAATTTTATAAGGACATGCAATGAGCAACACAATTGAAATTATTAAACTTTGTAAGAAATATAAGCAAATTTTGGCACTTAACAATTTTTCTTTAAGTGCAAAAAAAGGAGAAATTATTGGTGTTTTGGGACCAAACGGTGCCGGAAAATCTACTTTGATGAACCTAATTGCCGGTTATTTAAGACCATCTGACGGCCAAATTAAGATCATGGAAAAAGATATCGTTCAGTATCCGGTTTTTGCAAAACAAAACATTGGCTTTATGGCCGAAGGAGCACCTCTATATCAAGAGCTGACTGTGCAACAATTTTTAAGTTATATGGCAGAATTGCGTGGTTTTAGCGGATATGAAAAACAAAAAGAAATTGACCGCGTAGTAAATATCACAAAAATAGAAAACGTATTAAATTTGCCCACAGAAGCTCTTTCTAAAGGATATGGAAGAAGAGTTGGTTTTGCCCAAAGCATTTTATCGGATTCGCCAATTCTTTTGCTTGACGAACCAACCGACGGATTAGATCCAAATCAAAAAGAACACATTATTAATATCATTAAAGAAATGGGAGAAAACAAAACCATTTTAATATCAACTCACAACCTTGAAGAGTGCCAAGAAATCTGCAACAGAATAATCATTCTGCACCAAGGAGAAAAACTTGCTGACGGCACTTTAATACAAATTTTAAACAAGACAAAAACAACTGATATAAAACAAGCTTTCAAAACCCTTACGCAAAGAGGCAACTAATGAAAAATTTATATGTCGTAATCAAAAATGAACTTACTCGTTTTTTTGCATCTCCGATTGCTTATGTATATCTTATTGCTTTTTTAATTTTGAATGGCTCTTTTACATTCTATTTCGGACACATTATAGAAAGAAATCAGGCGGATTTGCTTTCTATGTTTTCTTTTCAACCATGGATTTATTTGTTATTTATATCCGGCATTTCCATGCGTTTATGGTCAGAAGAATTCAAACAAAAAACATCCCTGCAATTACTTTGCATGCCTGTTAAAATAAGCACTTTGGTATGGGGCAAGTTTTTTGCAACCTTAATTTTTGCGCTTATTGCCCTATCCTTAACTTTTCCGTTATGGATTAGCATCAACTTTTTGGGTCACCCAGACAATCACGTGATTGCCCTGGGATATTTTGGTTGTTTTTTAATTGCCGCAAGCATGATTTCAATTTCTCAAACCATGTCTGCATTAAGCAAAAATCAAGTTATTGCTTTAATTTTATCTGTAATTGCAAATCTGCTATTTTTCTTAAGCTCCTTAGAGTTTGTTTTATCATTATTTAGATTGTTTTTACCATCCACCATTGTTGATTTAATATCATCTTTTTCTTTTTTGTACCACTTTAACAATATGTGTGTAGGATTGCTTGATTTAACTAATTTCATATATTTTTGCAGTATTATTTTACTGTTCAATACGCTCACTTATATTATTGTACACGCCAAAACCTGCGGGTTTAATTTGTGGCATAAACCTTTAAGTAAAAGCGAAACGGTATTTACCATTTTATTGCTAATATGTTTATTTATAGGAATAAACTTAATATCCAAAAACCACCTTGGCTTTTACCGCAAAGATCTAACAGAAAACAAACTGTTTACCCTATCTCAAAGCACACAAAAAATTGTAAAAAACATTACCCATCCTATTACGGCAAAACTTTATTATTCTCCGGTTTTAGGCAAAAAAAATCATCTTTACAGAGAGGCTTTTAATTCTGTTGTCTTGTTGCTTGAACAATATCACAACCTTGCACCGGAAAATTTTAATTACATCATATATAATCCTAAACCTTTTAGCGAAACAGAAGATTTTGCCATTGCTCAGAATATTCAGCAAATTCCTCTTTCAAATCCTCAGCAAATTGCATTTTTCGGACTTAGTCTTACCGACACCATAAATCGCACTCAATCAATTCCTTTGTTTTTATTAAGCGATATGTCTTCATTTGAGAAACATATAACCGAACGCATATATTTGTTAAACCACAACAAAAAAACTCTTGGCATTATATCTGATTTACCAATTTTTGAGAGTAGTTTTGGCGACATGGTTACACCTGAATGGAAATCCATCACCAAACTTAGAAAGTTTTATAATATAGTTCACATAAACAACAACCACCCAAACATTAACAACATAGATGCATTAATGATTATCCATCCGCAAGAGTTGTCTGATGATTTGATAAAAAACATAAAACAATACTCTCTTGGCGGCGGAAAAATTTTGTTGTTAACAGACCCTTCTCCGGAAGCCAGCAGAAATTTTGTTCCGGCAAATAATTTGATTAAATCTTCTAATCTCAATGGATTAGATGCGTTTTGGGGCATAAAATTTTCAAATAATGTTGTTGCAGATGTTAAAAATGCCATCATTGTAAATGACAGCGCAACCAAAGATAATGCCTATTCAAAAGATATTTTACAAATTTTGCTTTCCGGCAAAAATCTCAACAAACAAGAACCGGAAACAAAACACCTGCAAAACATTTTATTCTCCAGCGCCGGAGCTTTTACCCCTATTCAAAACACAAACAACAGTTATAAAGTTTTGGCCTTTCCAAGCTTAAATTCCGGATTAATGTCATCTTCATTTGCATATAACACCTATAAATTAAAAGATTTATTACAACAATTTAAAACAGACAAACAAGAAAAACACATTGCCGTAAAAGTCTCTGGTCCGCAAGAACACCCTTTTAAACTGATAGCAATTGCAGATACAGATTTTTTATACGATTCTTTCTGGGGAAAAGAAGTAAACATTTTTGATAAAGTTTACCAGATTGAGGTATTTGACAATGTCAACTTTGTTCTTAATGCCTTAGATTCTTTAATGCAAGAAGACTCTTTTTCTGACTTAAGAGGAAAGCATTTAACAAAAAGAAGTTTAGAAACCATAGAACAAATTCAAGATAAAAGCCTGTTTGATTTTCTTGAAAAAGAACAAAAAATATTACAATCCATTAAACAATCTCAAGCAAAAATAAAAGAAATTTCTGCAAAGAAAACATTTGAAAACAGAGAAAATTTTACTCCTGATGAACTTTCTTTAATTTCAAAAATAAGTAAAAACTTGCAACAATTAAAACAAGAACTCAGCCTCTCAAAACAACAATCTTTTTCTCAAACAAACGGCTTAATTTTATGGCTAAAATTTATAAACATCTACTCAATTGCTATAATCATTTTGGGATATTTATTAATTAAATCCATAAAAATCAAAAACATTACAATGCCGTCTAAAATAAAATTTACCAAACCTATGATAATTTTATTTTTTGCAAGCATTTTAGTGCTTTTTGTGGGTGTTATGGGAGCTTACATGAAGTCTCAAAATGAAATAGCTAAATATGAAGATACTTTATTTTTACCTCAAATAACAAAACAAATTACCGACATTTCTCATATAAAAATCAGCAACAAAAATGCCACTCTTAATTTTTACAAAGACAATCAAGGCCAATGGAAATTACAAGGTAAAGAAAATTTTTTGGTATACAACAATCGCATCAGATTTTTGCTTCAAACATTGATGAGCGCCACAATTCATGAAAAAAAATCAAACAAACTTGAAGACCTGTCTGCATTTGATCTGGAAGATTTAAGCAATCCGGAATCAGACGCCATTAACATTATTTTGTCCGACAACAATGACAGAGAAATATACAATTTGCTTATCGGCAAACACAATCTGCACCTTGGGGGGGGCATAGAAGGTGCCTTTATTCGCCACAAAAAACAATTTCAAACATGGTTAATAAAAGCTTCTTTCGTTGACATTAATCCCGACTGGCAAAAATGGACATACAGTAGCATATGGAACCTGGCCTTTGGTAGAATAGCAAGCATAAACGCTCAAACAGATGCCACAAAAATTATCACTTTAATCAAAATCATGTTAAATTCTTATTTTTCAGAGGGCATTGACAATTTAGAGTCAAAAGAACAAATCTTACGCATGCAAATTAATGGAGAAAAAATTGCCTCTTTTGACATTGTTTTTTGGCAATCAAATAACCATTATTATGCAGAATATATTTTCTCTGCAGAACCAGACTCAAAACTTATGCAAAAATTTGCAAAAACCGTAAAAAACAAATACTATCAAATAGACCATCTCACAATGGAGCAAATAATTGAAGAAAACAAAAATTTATGACGAACAAAAGTTAAAAAAAGCGGCTGTCTATGCCAGCATTTCTTTAGCAGTAATTCTTAGTGGTTTAAAAATTATTGGCGCCTTTTATACCGGCTCATTATCCATTTTGTCTTCAGTTGTAGACAGCCTTTCAGATATTTTGGCATCTGTCATAACCTTTTTTGCCATCAAAATCTCATCTCTTCCTGCTAGCTCAAAACACAGATACGGATACGGCAAAATAGAGTCTTTGAGCGCCCTCTTCCAGTCTGCTTTTATTGCCGGCTCAGGGTTGTTTATATTATATGATGCCATAAATCGCCTGTTACATCCTCAAAAATTAGAAGCCACCGGCATTGGTCTTGGCATTATGATTTTCAGCCTTATTTCCAGTCTTGGGCTTGTGTATTTTCAAAAATTTGTATACAAAAAAACCAAAAGTCAGGCCATCATTGCAGACAGCGCTCATTACAGTGTAGACATCTTAACAAACTTAGGAATTATTATAACTCTTATAGCTGTTTGGTTTTTCAAAATAAATTGGATAGACACCATAGCAGGTATTATCATTGCCGGCATTTTGCTCTATAACGCATATAATCTGGCTAAAGATTCTATTGTAAATTTATTAGACAAGGAACTTTCTAACAGCATCAGACAAAAAATAAAAAACATTGTCATGTCCCACAATTTCAGCAAAGGGATACATGATTTACGAACCAGAGATCTTGGCAACGGATATTCTTTTGAATTTCATTTAGAATTAGACGGTTCAATTTCATTAAACCAAGCCCACATATACGCAGACAGCATAGAAGCAGACATAAAAAAAACATACCCCAATGCGCAGATAATAATTCACCAAGAGCCATACGGATTGTGTGAGCAAAGACTAGATTATCAGATCAAAAAAACAAAAAAAAGAGGGTAAACACCCTCTTAAAAAATTAAAAAAGTTCCAGTTGCATCTTAAAAGCATCAAGAAGTACTCTGTTTTTACTTTTTTCCTGATCATAATCATACGCAATAAAGTTTTTTATGCGATTAATCTGTTTTTGATTCAAACAAAACAAATCTCTTCTTATCATTGCGTTTATATCAAGAATATCCAGATTTTTCTTTTTTACTACTGCTGCTATTGAAGCAAAATAATCATCCACCTTTTCTTGGGTTGGGTCAATCAACAGATCTGCAGCTTCACTGATATCGCCTATAAAAAACAACAACAGCAGATCCATAAGTATAACAAGCCACATACTTATTCCCATTTTGGGCAGAACAAATGTTATAAAAAGCACTGTAAATGCAAGTAGCATCTTTTTTTCTTTGTTTTTCATGGTTACATAGAATTAAAAGTTTATAATCTTAACTAATTGTCTCAAAATGAACACACAAAAAGCCATATGTCAATTATTTTTTCAACAACAATGGCACCATCTGATTTAACAACACACCCCCCTTGGCTGTTGCTTTCAAAAATTTTTGGGTTTCAGACATCAGTTTTTGAGCCTTGAGCATTTCTAAATTTTCTTCATTTATAAATTGTTTTATATCCAAATTACAAACTTCTTTAAATTTTTGCTTATTTATTCCCTCAACCAAGCGGAGCCCCATAAACAACAGCTCTGTTGCTCTTTCTTCATTCGTCAAAATTTCTGTTTGTTTTGCATTTTCAGTTGCCAACAATCCTATTCTGCCATGTGCAGTTTTTCCAATTCCGACATAATCATCACCTTGCCAATACAATAAATTGTGCCTACATTCATATTTTTTTTGCGCAAAATTAGAAACTTCATATTTTTTATAACCAAAATTCTTTAATAAACTTTCTGTTTTTTTATAAAAATATAAGGCACGGTTTTCATCCATTGGCTTTACGTTCTTTTTGGCAAATGGTGTATTTTCTTCTATTGTTAGCTGATATAAAGACAAATGTTTAAACCCCATCTGGCACAATTTTTTAACATCTGTGCTCCATTCGTTTATATCTTGATTGGGCAAACCATACATCATGTCAACATTATGGTTATCAAACACCTCCAAAACTTGCTTCATCGCATTTTGAGCATCTTTTAAGCTATGGGTTCTTCCCAAAAACTTTAAGTTTGCCTCTCGCAAAGATTGCACTCCCAAAGACAACCTGTTTATGCCGACAGATTTTAAATCGCTAAACATATTTTGATGATTAGAGTTTGGATTTGCCTCCAAAGAAATTTCAACATCTCCAGCAACATTCCAAAGTTTATATACCGTATTTATTAATTTCTCTATATTTTTAGGAGTAATTAAAGACGGTGTCCCCCCGCCAAAAAAAATAGAAGAAACTGTTTTGTTTGATGTCAAATTATAAGATGTTTTCAAATCCTCAACATAATGGTCTATCAACTCATTTTGAGCATCTGCATTCTTACAAGGTCTACTGTAAAAATCACAATACGGACATTTACTCAAACAAAAGGGCCAATGAAAATAAACACCAAACGGATTTGTTTTACTTAATTTCTGTTTCATCAATTTTTTGTTCTTGTTGCTGCACAGGATTTTCTACTGCTTTCATAACCACATTTTCTTGAGGCACTTCTTCATTCAAGAAATCTCTTCCGCACAATTCAACATCCAAACTCTTAAGAGCGCTTTCAATTGGCACAAACATATCAGGTTCACCGTCAAGGCGTTTGGCTGCATGAGCCAATCCAAATATATTACCCTTCATATCCACCAATGCTCCACCCACAGTTTTCTCTTGAGTAAATGAATCTGTAACCATTTCCGTTCCTGTTTGTTCGGAATATCTGTATCCGGTTACTTTCACGCTATCATCAATCCAGCCTTCACCTTCTTCTCCCAAAACAAACATACCCAACACCATAAAGTCATCTGCATTTATTTGAGGAAGTTGCAGATTTAAAGGTAGCGGTGTAAATTCTGTTTTGTCTTCCAACAACAGCAAAGCAACGTTTTTAGACGGACTTACACGGAAAGCACTTGCTTTAAATTCTTTTCCGTTAATTGTCTTAATATCAAAGTTATTATCTTCTTTGTTTACCAAATTTGCAGAAGTTAAAATAAATTGATCAGAAATAATCAAACCCGCGCCGGTTATTCCGGATTTATTTGAGATATTTACAATAGAAGCTCTTACCTTATAAAGGTTGTGAGGGTTCATTTTTTTGAAAGTAAGCTGATTTTCAATACAAAATCTTCCGCCTGTTTTAGAAAATTCTTCTTCCACAATCTTTCTGTTATCCTGAGCCTTTTTGTTGTCAGGATCATCTAATGGTATTTCAATCCACATATCTTCAGATACATATGGATTTACATCAAATTCATCTGCAATTTTTGCTGCACTTACTGTCATTCCTGCTTTTTCATCAATAACAGCCGGAACATTTTTCTCTTCCATAGGTGTTTCTAATACCTCTTCTGCAGGAGCCGCCACAACTTCTTCCACAATCAAAGGAGCTGCTTCTGCCACTTCAAAAGCATCTTCCACGGGAGCAGGCTCTTCCACTGCAAATTCTTCCCAATTTTTTTCTTCACAAGTTGCACAAGTATCACATTGACACGCGCAAGCCGGACACTGACCATCAGACAGAGCAATATCTTGTTCAATTGCAACTAGTTCTTGTGCATAATTACATTTAAACGGATTTATATTTTTTTCAATTTCTGCCAATTCCTGACGTTGTAACAACATTTCTTCCGGATTTTGGAATGTTGCCAACTGAGCTTCAAAACCTGGCAACCCCCTTAATTGATATAAAGCATCGGTAAACGCTCTTTCCACCAGCAACATTTCGCCATTTGTTTCACCATATTCCACTTGTCCGTATCCGGTTGATTCTCCTTTCCAATACACATTATTTTTCGTCAGATCCAAAAGTCTCCACACAATAGTCATTTCAGAAGAACCGTTTCTCTTCTCCAGTTTTTTTGTTTTGCTCCAATCAAATTCATCGCAAATATTCATAAAATAATCTGTTATTTCTGCCGTTAAAATATAATGCGGAATTGGAGTTGTTGCATTTGGGTCACACAAATCGGCAGGCATTTTAATTTGATTAAAACATTCGCCATACATTTTATTAAAGATATCAAAAAACTTCATATCTTTTTGCATAATTCTGCCCACGTTCAGATATGCGCTTTTTTCATCTCTTCTACAACCAAAAATTCTAAACCTGTAGTTTCCAAGCTTTGCCTTAAAGCTATCAAAGATACCATCGTTTTTTAATCTAAAGTCCACATATTCAAAACTCAACGGCGCAAAATTTTTACATTCATGATGAATATCGTCATATGCTTGCAAAACTTCCGAAACATTTTTTATTTTTGGCACATATGTCTTTTCAACCGGCTTTTCCACCTTTTTAGGCGCGTCACAACGCTTACAACCGCAATTACGTTTATATTTTGTTTTGAACAAAGTTTTAAATATATTTCTTGTGCATCTTTGTCTTGGAGTATGATCTTTATCCACCAACACGCTTTCTTCAAATAGCGTATCACGTTTAATTTCCGTTGCATTAGTGCCAACAGCAACAAATACAAGGGCAAAAATTAAAGAAAGCAATCTCATTTTCATACTCCTAATTACGATTCTTTAAGCTTTGTCTTCTAAAAGATAAAGCTTCAGCTACATGCATTTTAAGAACATTTTCTTCACATTGCAAGTCTGCAATTGTTCTTGCTAACCGCAAAGTTCTATGATACGCCCTTGCTGACATATTAAATTTTTGGCAAAAAGAAACCAGCATTTGTTTTGCATCATCATCAAGCACCGTCACCTTTTCCAATAAATCTCCTTTAAGTTGTGCATTAACATATAAATTTGAAAAACCAAATTTTTCAAAACGTCTTTTCTGTATATCTCTCGCCACAATCACTCTTTTAAGCACTTCTGCAGAAGATTCTCCGCTTTTTGCATTAGCAATATCCCAAGGGTTTACTGCCGGCACATACACATGAATATCTATTCTGTCCATTAATGGTCCGGAAATTTTATTTTGATATTCTTCTGCACACATTGGTGCTTTTTTACATTCGTGACTTGGATTTCCAAAATTTCCACACTTACACGGGTTCATTGCTGCCACCAATTGAAATCTGGCCGGATATGTCGTTCTGGCATTTACCCTTGAAATACAAACATTGGCATTTTCCAACGGCTGACGCAAAGCCTCTAAAGTCGTCCTATTAAACTCCGGCAATTCATCTAAAAACAAAACCCCGTTATGCGCCAAAGAAATTTCCCCCGGTCTTGCCATTTTTCCGCCACCCACCAATGCCGGTGTGGATGCATTATGATGAGGCGCTCTAAAAGGTCTTTCAAAGCTTACTTTTCCATCCTTTAGCTCTCCCGCCACCGAGTGGATCATGCTTGTTTCTAAAGCTTCATGAGGCAACATTGGAGGTAATATGGAGGACAATCTTGCCGCCAACATAGATTTGCCCGCCCCCGGAGGTCCCACCATAAGCATATTATGTCCGCCGGCCGCTGCAATTTCCAAGGCTCTTTTTGCCGTTTCTTGCCCTTTTACGTCAATCAAATCCAACTGCTTGGTTTTCTCTGCCAACGCAAAATTATCTGGCGCAGGAATTAAAGATGTCCCTTTCAGATGGTTAATTAAATCAACCAAATTTTTTGGAGCCACAATATCTTCCAGCCCGCAAATTTTTGCCTCCGGACCCTGAAAAAACGGACATATTAGAGCTTTTTTTATTTTTTTTGCATGCACAGCCACCGGCAAAACACCATTCACAGGTGCAACACAGGCATCTAGTCCAAGCTCTCCCATTACCACATATTCATCCAACTTTTCTTGAGGCACAACTCCCATTGCCGACAAAACAGCCAACGCAATCGGCAAATCAAAATGAGAACCCTCTTTTAACAAATCTGCAGGCGCTAAATTTACGGTAATTCTTTTTGGAGGCAATTCAAAATTTATTGTTTTTAAGGCAGCTCTTACACGCTCTTTACTTTCTGCCACAGCCTTATCGGGTAATCCTACAAT
The DNA here is from genome assembly GCA_045590955.1 of Alphaproteobacteria bacterium. Lineage (GTDB taxonomy): Bacteria > Pseudomonadota > Alphaproteobacteria > RF32 > CAG-239 > JAZNSB01. The sequence continues at coordinate 11,393 of JAZNSB010000052.1, forward strand.
ATTAAAACTTGGAAGTCCTGATGCAATTTGCAATTGCAAATCCACATCAAGAATTTCCAATCCGTTCAAAGCAATTGTATTGACTCTGGCAATCATTTTACCACCTTGGTGTAACTTCTCCGTCTCTCCATCTTCGAGAAGGATAGTTATCCGTTTTCAGCTCATCAAAATCTGCCGTTTTATAAGGAATGTTTCTAAACTTAACATATCCCTGATTTTCAAAAAACTTTGCACATTCAAAAGCTGTTTGTTCTGCACTATCATAACAATGGACAATTGTTCTTGTTTTTAAATTTTGCAAACTAATCATTTTTTCATGATTACCATAAATCACTTCATTTCCGGATATTATTGAACAGGCCGGCAATAAAGTTATAAGCATAAATAAACAAATAAATTTTTTCATCATTAAAACCTCTTAGCGGAACAATACAACATATATTCTTAAAAAAGAATAAAAAATTACATTTATTCAAAGAAATAATCCCTCAAAAAGAGGGATTATTTTCGCGGTCAATTAAATTTATTTAGATTTAATTCTCATTGCATAGAATGAGCGCCATACAAATATCAAACCCACAATAAAGCATATTCCTCCTAAGCCCATAGATACGGCCTTTGGAGCCGCCACAGCCGTTTCAACTGCAAGCAAACCGAACAATGTCGTAAATTTAATAATTGGGTTTAATGACACAGAGGAAGTATCTTTAAACGGGTCTCCTACCGTATCGCCAACCACTGTTGCATCATGTAGTGGCGTGCCTTTTTCGTTCATATCCACTTCAACAACTTTTTTAGCATTATCCCATGCACCGCCGGCATTTGCCATAAACAACGCTTGGAACAAACCAAAAATTGCAATAGAAATTAAATAACTTGAAAACAAACTTGCTCCAAAACATGCAAAAGCAATGGTTAAGCAGAAAATCACCGTAAATATATTAAGCATTCCCGCTTGAGCATATACGGTACAAATTCTAACCACCATGCTTGATGTTTTAACAGATGCAGCACCTTTACTATTCAAACGAATATGCTTTTTAATGTATCTTACAGCCCTATAAGCACCGGTAGACACCGCCTGCATTGAAGCTCCGGAGAACCAATAAATTACGGCACCACCCAAAATCAAACCAAACAACACTTGCGGATCCCACAAACTCAATTCCAAATTAAGCATTAAAATGATGGAAAAGATCATTGTTGTTGCACCGATTACAGCCGTACCTATCAACACCGGTTTTGCCGTTGCTTTAAAAGTGTTTCCGGCAGAATCATTTTTTTCTAACAAATGTTTTCCAAGCTTAAAGTTTGGAGAAAAGCCGAATTCTTGTTTAATTTCAGATTTTATTCCTTTTATGTCTTCAATTTGAGACAATTCAAACACAGACTGAGCATTATCTGTAACAGGTCCGTAACTGTCCACGGCAATTGTAACAGGTCCCATTCCAAGCATACCAAAAGCAACCAAACCAAAGGCAAACACTGTTGGATATACCATATATGGATTAAGACCGGTTGCAGAAGCATAATATGCCACAAACATTAATGCCACCATCAACAAACCTTTCCAAAAAGCAGAAAAGTTTCCGGCCACAATACCTGCCACAATGTTTAAAGAAGCTCCAGCCTCTTTTGAAGCATTTACAATTTCTTGCACATGCTGTGATTTTGAAGATGTAAATATCTTTGTAAATTCCGGAATTAAAGCTGCCGCTAAAGTTCCACAAGAAATAATTACAGACAATTTCCACCACAAATCTGGTCCCATATCGGCAATCATCAAATAAGAAACGCCGAATGTAACCAAAATTGAAATAATAGAAGTCAACCACACCAAAGAAGTAAGAGGTGTTTCAAAATCAAATTCTTTTGCTTTTCCAAACAAAGCTTTGCATGCCCAAGAATTAATATGATAAGCCACCAAAGAAGTAACAATCATTAAAATTCTCATTGCAAAAATCCAAACAATAAGGCGAGCCTGAATATCAACTCCATTTGTCAACAAAGCAAGCTGACCATTAGCATCATATCCCATACCTGTTGCCAACACAATAAATGAGATTAAAGCAACACCTGTAACACCATATGTTTCAAATCCGTCTGCAGTAGGACCAACACTGTCTCCGGCATTGTCGCCTGTACAATCGGCAATCACACCTGGGTTTCTTGCATCATCTTCTCCGATTTTGAAAATAATTTTCATCAAATCTGCAGAGATGTCGGCAATTTTAGTAAAAATTCCGCCACAAATTCTTAATACAGACGCCCCAAGCGATTCGCCTATTGCAAAACCAATAAAACATGCACCCGCATTTGCGCTATCTACAAACAAAAAGATTGAAAGCATCATTATAAGTTCAACACAAATAAGCAAAACTCCAATTGACATTCCTGATCTAAGAGGCAGATTCATAACCGGATATGCCTGTCCTTTCAAAGACTGAAAAGCAGTTCTTGCATTTGCATATGTATTGATTCGCATTCCAAACCAAGCCACCAAAAAAGACCCCAGAATACCAAACACAGACCACAACAACACGGTCATAACTTTTGGTAGCGGCGTATCATTTAAGAAAAAGAAGTAATAGAAAATGCAGATGCCAACCAAAACTTCAAACAACAACAAAAGCAAAGCTTGTTGCTTCATATATGTTTTACAAGTTTCATAAATTGTGGCAGAAACTTTGAGCATTGCTTTATGTGCCGGCATTTTTTTAATTTTTAAGAACTCAGCCAAACCCCAAATCATTCCTAATGCACAAATTACAATACCCCACATAAAAATGTTTGTTCCTGTTGTATTCCAACCAAATATATTATACTTTACATCAAAAGAAGGAATAACCAAATCCATTTCCGAAGCTTTTGCCGGCAAAGCAAACAGCAAAGCCCCAAAAAGCACCATCATTTTACCAAAAATTTTTTTCATATTACCTCCTGTTACAGTTAATATACAAAAATACTAAAACAAGATTATGAAGATTCAATTAACAAAAAAATCTAGATTTTTTATATAAATAGATTTATAAAAATACCAAGTCCCCGTAGCTCAATTGGATAGAGTGTTGGCCTCCGACGCCAAAGGTTACAGGTTCAAATCCTGTCGGGGACGCCAAAAAAGCAAAAAGTTCTTGACTTGAAGCATTTTTATATGTATTAACAAGCAACAAGTTTAAGAAAAAAGGATTAGAGAAATGACAAAAAAATGTGATCTTACCGGTGTAGGTGTAATGAGCGGAAACAATGTAAGCCACGCACACAACAAAACACGCCGTCGTTTTTTACCCAATTTGCACGTTGTTTCATTGTTTAGTGAAGCTTTGGGTAAAATGTTTAAATTAAAAATTTGTTCAAGCACTCTTCGTTCTATTGAACACAACGGAGGTTTGGATTCTTATTTAGAAAACACTTCTGCTGCAAAATTGTCTCCAGAAGCTCAAAAAATTAAAAAACAAATTCGCAAGAATAAATCTAGCAAATAATAATTAAATAAACAAACACTTAAAAACCCTTTGATTTTCAAAGGGTTTTTAATTTATCCCCATTGTCCACAGGGTTGTCAAAAATAAAATCAATATATGCTTTGAGTTTTTAAAAATTTTATATATAAAACTTCTTAGAAGAGAGGAACTATGTCACAATTACAAGAAAATAACTTACCGCAAAACTACGAAGCAGAGCAAGCATTGCTTGGTGCCCTTTTGGCAAACAACCAGGCTTTTGAAAAAGTTTCAGAATTTTTAAAACCGCAACATTTTGCAGACCCAATTCACGCCAAAATATATGAAACCCTTTCCAAACTAATCAACAGAGGACATGTTGCAGACGTAATCACGTTAAAAAACTATTTTGAGCAAGATGGTGCGCTTAAAGAAGTTGGCGGACATAAATACCTTATAAAACTCGCTGACAGCGCTTCTCCTCTTACAAACGCAGACTACTATGCACAATACATATATGATAAATTTTTAAGAAGAGAACTTATTGCCACAGGTTATGACATTGTAAACAATGCCAACACCGAAGACATAGATTCTAATGCTCTTGAACAAATTGAAATTGCAGAAAAAAAGCTTTTTGAACTTTCAAATTTGGGCGAACACGAAAGAGGTTTTATAAATTTTGCAGAAGCATTAAAAAACTCTCTTACACACATTGAGGCTGCATTTCAAAATGACGGCAAAATATCAGGTCTGCCAACCGGTTTAGACGCACTTGATACAAAGACCGGCGGGTTAAATAACTCTGACCTTATCATTTTGGCTGGACGTCCCGCCATGGGCAAAACCGCTCTTGCCACAAACATTGCATACAACGTGGCAGATTACATGCGCCACAACAACAAACTTTCTCCAAAGAACAAAGGAGTGGCATTTTTTTCTCTTGAAATGTCTGCCGACCAGCTGGCCAGCAGAATTTTATCAACAGAAACCCAAACATCCGGCCATAACATGAGAACCGGAAATATCAATAAAACAGAGTTTAATAAAATTGCCGAAGCAGTTAAAGATTTGGAATTGTTACCTCTGTATATTGATGATACCCCGGGTCTTACCATAAACAACATCAGAACCAGAGCAAGACGCCTAAAAAGAAACCAAGGTCTTGGACTTATTGTCATTGACTATATTCAACTTATTTCCGGTCAATCAAAAAGAGGCGATTCTAACCGTGTTCAAGAATTGTCTGAAATTTCCAGAGGTCTCAAAATCTTAGCCAAAGAATTAGAAGTGCCTGTAATTGCCTTGTCTCAGCTTAACCGTGGCGTAGAACAAAGAGATGATAAACGACCTATAATGTCCGACTTAAGAGAGTCAGGATCTATTGAGCAAGATGCCGACATTGTAATGTTTGTGTTCAGAGAAAACTATTACATTGAAAATGAAGAACCAAAACAGCGCAACAATGAAACGCCTGAACATTTTTCTTTGCGTGTAGAAAGTTGGAACAAAAGAAGAGTAGAAACAAAAAACATTGCAGAAGTAATTATCGGCAAACAGCGTCATGGTCCCATTGGTACTGTTAAACTTTTCTGGAATAGCGAATTTGCACAATTCAGCAATCTCACACAAGAAGAATATCTGCCTGAAAGAATGGAATAATCATGGATTATAACCCTCAACAATTTTTAGACAGCATTAAAGACAAAGATTTCTGGAAGCGCAAGCCTTTAAGAGAGATGAATGACCAAGAATGGGAAGCTTTATGTGATGGATGTGGAAAATGCTGTCTTAACAAATTAGAGCAAAAAAACAAAATTTTATGGACAAACGCAAGATGTCGTTTTTTGGACACCAATACCTGTTTGTGCAGAATATATGAGCACCGTTTTGAAAAAGTAGGAGACTGCCGAAAAGTTAATCTGCAATATATCACTCAAGAACATTCAAGTCTTCCAAAAACATGTGCATACAGGCTTCTTTTTGAAGGAAAATCTCTACCTTCTTGGCACCCATTAGTTACCGGAGACGCAAAATCCACACACAAAGCATTTGCTTCTGTAAAACATCGGTGTGTTATTTCTGAAACGGACGTAAAAGATTATGAAGATCACATTGTTTATTGGGAAGACCTCTAAAATAAAACAAGGCTTAAACTTTCAAATAGATGTTAAAAACTCTTCAAGAGCAAAACGTCTCACTCTTCGTATTGACACAAAAAAACGAATTCCCATATTAACCGTTCCAACTTTGTGTAGTGCCACAAAAGCAATTTCTTTTGCAAATGAACATAAAAAATGGATTAATGAACAAATCCAAAAAATTCCACAAAAAATAATTTTCTGCAACAATTTTTCTTTTGCGCTTTTTGACAAAGTGTTGACTATTACTCATAACAAATCCGTTAAAAACACATATGTTGACCAAACAAACTTATTTGTTGGCGGAGACATAGAATTTTTGCATCGCAGAGTAAAAGATTTTATAAAAAAAACAGCCAAACAAGAACTTACTTTAAGAACAAAACAAAAGGCCAGGTTATTAGGGTGTAACGTAAAGATTATAAGCATTAAAGATACCAAATCAAGATGGGGAAGCTGTTCCTCTTTAGGCAACATAAATTATAATTGGAGAACCGCCTTAATGCCCGATTTTGTGGTTGATTATCTTATATCGCATGAAGTTGCTCACCTTGTACACCAAAATCATTCCCAAGACTTTTGGTCTTGCGTAGCATCATTATGTCCAAAACACACAGAAGCCAGAAAATGGTTAAAAAATAATGCAACAAAATTAAACTGTTTTGAATAAGTTTTTATTTTTTATAGGCCATTGCAATTTTCATCACACAATAAGAAGCCAATAAAACATCAGGATAACCGGTTGTTTTACAATCTTTTTCTGTTTCCTGCAACAGCTCTATCACTTTTAACAACTTTTCTTTTGACCAAGTTTTTATCTGTTCTTGAAAAACTTTTTTCCTAAAAAAAACAACCGGAGGATATAATTTTTTTATAGCTTCTTCTTCAGATAAGCCTTGTTCTCTAAAAGCTTGAACTTGCAACAGCTTTGAAAAATGCCCATATAAAATTCGCAATACGGTTGCCGGCGAAGTTCCTTCGTTTACCATCGCATTATATTTATTCAAAGCCTTTTCCAGTCTTCCACTTGCCAAAAAATAACTCACATCATCAGCGCTTGCATCTGCAATATCAGATACTGCTTGTTGCACATGACTTAAGGTTATATTTCTTTTATCTCCCATATAAACCATAAGCTTTTCAATTTCTGCAACATTGCTTTTTCTGTCTGCCCCAAGCCTTGAAACCATCAAATCAAGTGCATCAAAATCAATGGTAAATCCCTCTGATGCTATTTTATTTTTTATCACTTCTGCCAGCGAATCTTCTCTGTCTTCATAACATGCAATTGCCACAAAATCATCAAATTCATTTGCCAACGCCACTAGTGGAGAAGATTTTTTTGACAGCTCTCCTGCTTGAATAACAAGCAACGTATCAGAATTTACCTGCAAAAACGCAGACTTAATAACTTTTGCCAAATTATTATCGGCGTTTTTTATTATTATCGCCCGTCTTGTTCCTAACAAAGACTGAGCTCCATACTCTGCCAACAAAACACTTTCATCAGCCATTACATCTGCAGCATTAATATATACCACATTAAAAGGATCATATATATCTTCAGATACTATTTTGATTGATTTTTTTACCACATCATCAACAAAACCCTCATTTGCACCATACACCAAAATTGCTCTTATTTTTGGATTGGGGTTCTTAAAAAAACTTTCTATTGGTAAAGATTTTTCCAAAATCACGATTTATTCTGCCTTCGTCAGATGTGAATGAAAATATGCTCCCAAGCGCAGGAGAATATCATTTGCAATAATAGACGCTGCCTCTTTTTCAGCCTTTTTTCCAGACATTGTTGTAGAATATGGATTAGATAATATATCATAACTTGTAAAAGCAAATGAGCTACCATTTAAAAGCACTTCATTCTGTGCTTCCATCCAATAATCTACCGTATATTTAATTCTTTCACGAGTTGCTGTTATATCATCACGCAAAGCTTGCTGAGACACTTCCTTAGGCAACACCTTCACAAACAGCTTATACTTCGGATTTTCCGGTTGTCCAAGTGGCGTAATTGAATCCAACAGCTGATTTTTGATTAACTGACCAAAACGATCTGCTATTGGTTCAATTTTTACTTTTGCCATTTCGTTTGTTATGGAAGAGTCAAATTCATCTCCAAAAAACCACTTTGAATCTTTTGTTGTTCTTTGAACATACAATGGTTCAAAGCCACATGCACACAACAAAACAAAGACAGTAATCAGAGATAAAAATTTCATATACTTTCTCCCGTTATGTTATGCTACCACATTTACCAATTTGTTTGGAACAACAATAACCTTTTTTGGCGTCACATCACCAATTTGACGTTTTACAAAATCTTGAGACAAAGCAATTGTTTCCAAATCTTCTTTTGATGCATTGCAAGAAGCCTCAAAAGTTCCTCTCATTTTACCATTTACCTGAACAGCAATTGTTATTTTATCCGGCACAGCAAGTTTTGCATCGCCCTCAGGGAATTTTTCTTTTACGATTAAAGTATTATGTCCTAAATCCGCCCACCTTTCTTCTGCCAAGTGTGGCGCAAACGGAGCCAACAACAGTAACAATGTTTCATATAACTGTGGCGCAATTTTATCTAAAGAAGATAAATAATTTGCATATACCATCAAAGCAGAAACTGCCGTATTAAACTTCATCTGGTCTATTCTTTCTGTCACATCCAAAATACATTTATGCATATTTTGCAAATCAACTTTAGATGGATTTTTTTCCTTATCAACTTTTGCAAACAAAGAATATACTTTATGAGCAAAACGATAAACTCCGTTCAAACTTTCCTCAGACCAACTTGCCGCCTGATCAAACGGACCGATGAACATTTCATATAATCTGAATGTATCTGCACCATAATTTTCAACAATGTCATCCGGATTGATTACGTTACCTCTGGATTTTGACATTTTTTCTCCGCCTTCACCCAATATCATACCGTGAGCGGTTCTTTTTTTGTATGGCTCAATTGTTGGTACCAAACCGCAATCGTATAAGAATTTATGCCAAAATCTTGAATACAACAAGTGTAGTGTTGTGTGCTCCATTCCGCCATTATACCAATCCACCGGCATCCAGTATTTTAAGGCCTCTTCAGAAGCAAACTGTTTATCATTATGAGGATCTAAATAGCGCAAGAAATACCAAGAAGAACCGGCCCAGTTTGGCATAATATCTGTTTCTCTTCTGGCTGCACCGCCACATTTCGGACAAGTAGTATTTACCCAATCTGTTGCCTTTGCCAAAGGAGATTCTCCGTTATCGTTAGGCATAAAATCATCCACCTCAGGCAAAGTTAAAGGCAATTGATCTTCCGGCAAAGGTTGCCACCCGCATTTTTCACAATATACCATAGGAATTGGCTCTCCCCAATAACGTTGGCGAGAAAAAATCCAATCTCTCAGCTTATAATTAATTTTTGCCTTACCGAAAGATTTCTTTTCGGCTACTTCTATGGCTTTTTTCATTGCCTCATTTTTGCCCATTCCGTTTAAAAAATCAGAATTTATATGAGGACCGTCTTCCTCAAAAGCTTTTTGAGAAATATCACCGCCATCAAGAACCGGGATTATTGGCAAATTAAACATTTTTGCAAAATCATAATCTCTTTGATCATGTGCCGGCACAGCCATAATTGCCCCTGTTCCATAACCTGTAAGCACATAATCAGAAATAAACACGGGAATTAAATTGCCATTATATGGATTCTTTGCCTTAATACCTTTTAATTCCACACCAGTCTTTTCTTCACCAACCGTTCTTTCCAGCTCCGATTTGTTTTTTGTTTTTTCAACATAGGCTTTTACTTCTTCTTTATTTTCAAACATATCCATCAATTCTTGAACATACGCATGTTCCGGAGCAAGCACCATATATGTCACACCAAAAGCAGTATCCGGTCTGGTTGTAAACACAGTCAACAGTTTATCTGTTCCTTCTATTTTGAAGTCAAGCTCAGCCCCTTCTGATCTGCCGATCCAATTAATTTGTTGAGCTTTAATTCTATCAAGAAAATCCAGACCGTCTAAATCTTCAATTAATCTGTCGGCATATTTTGTTATGGCAATCATCCATTGTTCTTTATCTCTTCTTTCAACTGTTGCCCCGCATCTTTCACAACAACCGTCAACAACTTCTTCGTTTGCCAAACCGATTTTGCAAGACGGACACCAGTTAATTGCCATTTTAGATTTATAGGCCATTCCTTTTTCATAGAGCTTTAAAAACATCCATTGTGTCCATTTGTAATAATCGGGATCGCATGTATTAAAACACCTGTCCCAATCAAAGCTAAATCCCAAAGACTTCAGCTGACGAGTAAAATTTTCTATATTTTGTTTTGTAGAAACCGCAGGATTTATTCCTGTTTTTATGGCATAGTTTTCTGCCGGTAAACCAAACGCATCAAAACCCATAGGATACAACACATTAAAACCTTGCATACGCTTTTTTCTGGCAACAACATCCATTGCCGTATAAGAACGTGGGTGTCCCACATGCAACCCTTGCCCTGACGGATATGGAAACTCCACTAAAGCATAAAACTTTTCTTTTTCTTCATTTATATCAACTTTATACGCCTGCTGTGCGTCCCAAACTGCCTGCCATTTTTTTTCTATTGTTTTGAAATTATATCTATCGTCCATGTTTACCATTTTAGTTACCTTATTTCATAAAAAATTTCTTGAAATGAAAATATAGCATATTATTCTAAATGACAAGTATTTGGTTACGGTTATGAGAAAATAAATGACAAACAACAGACATTTGGCAGTAGAAATTTTAGAAAAAATAATCAAAGAAAAGCTGTTTTTTGAAAAAACATCCGATTCGTTTATAAACATGCTGGTTTTAACAGCATTGCGACACCTATCTACCACAGAGCATCTTCTACGCCAAATTGCCCCAAAAAAATCAAAAGCACACTTCTTTTTGATCTGTGCAATAACAGAGCTTTTATACATGGATTCTGCCTCTTATGCTGTTGTAAACACATATGTAAAACAAATAAAGAAAAAGTTTGGCTCTGCTGTTGGCGGATTTGCTAATGCTGTTTTAAGAAAATTTTGCAACCTGCCAAAACCGACAGAGGTCTTTCCGCAAAATTTTGCCAAGATTTTATCTTCCAGCTACGATTCGCAAACCATAAAACAAATAGAACCTTTTATTTGGCAAGAACCATTTCTTGATATAACTTGCAAAGAAGATTTAACCGATTTTATTGATGGCACAAGCTACATAAAAAAACATATAAGATTACCAAACAATGTCTGCGTTGAAAACATTTACGGATTTGAGCAAGGACTATGGTTTGTTCAAGACATTGCAGCATCTCTGGCAATACGTTCTTTGGGTAATTTAGAGGGCAAAAAGGCTCTGGATTTATGTGCCGCGCCAGGCGGAAAAACAGCACAATTGCTCATAGCAAAAGCACAAACAACCGCCGTAGACATATCAGAAAGCAGACTAAAAACATTAAAACAAAATCTCTCTCGTCTGCAACTTAGTGCTCAAAAAGTTATATGCATGGATTCCCTGGAATTTTGCAAAAACTGTTCAGAAAAATTTGATATTATCCTACTAGATGCTCCTTGCTCAGCAACAGGAACATTTAGAAGACACCCGGAACTTTTACATACAAAAAACATGAATGACGTATTAAAACAAACCCAACTTCAACAACAGCTCTTAGAGGCTGCATCAAAATTATTAAATAAAGATGGAATTTTAATATATTGTGTTTGCTCTATTGCCAAAGAAGAAGGAGAAAAACAGATAGAACATTTTGTAAAAAAACATTCCAAATTCAAAATTTATCCTTTAGAATGTCCCATAAAAGCGGCTTTGACCAAACAGGGTTTTATCCGCACTTTGCCTTTCATGCTTGAAGGCGGAATGGATTCTTTTTTTGTTGGAGCATTGCAGTTTGAACAATAAGATACACATACTTGGAAACAATGCCTTAAGTTATGCTCTTGGGGCAAAATTTTTAGAACATGGTTTTAGTGTCCAAATTTTATCTCCTCGCTTTACCGGAAACAGAAAAGGGATTCGCAAATTTAGCATCAAAGAAAAAGATGTAACAATCTCTCATAATGAAATAACAACAACGGCTTTTATGAGCGAAGAACCGGATTTTTTAATCATCACCAGCCCAACGCATCAATACAAAAAAGATTTAACCATAATTAGCGCTCAGAAACTCAAAAAAACAACTGTTTTGTGTCTCACTCCCGTGCTTGACTGTTCTTTAATAAACGGATTTATTGATTCTTTTTGTGTTTCCGGATTTTCTAAAAACATTGCCTTAAAAAAAGACAACACAATTTTTTTACCGCAAGGAAATTTGAGCCTTGCCATTCACAATAATTCCGCCAATAAAAACGGGGTAAAAAAAATAAAAAATTTATTCAACAGCATAGAAATTGCTGTTGAATTTTCAGACAATTTTCTTCATCTGTTCTGGACACATTTTTGTCCTTATGCAATCAGCTATTTAAATTGCCTTCACCAAAAAAGACCTGTATTTGAAAACGTGCAAAAAAAAGAACAAAGAGATATTATAAAAAAACTTTGTTCAGAAATACAAGTATTGGCTGAAACGCAAGGATGCCAAATTGACAGCTCTCAAATCATAAAAAGCATATACAACATTCCCGCCGGAACGTCATATCCATTACAAAACGGACTGTTTTTCTCAGAATTTAATTATATCTGCAACATCATATTTGATACAGCTCGCCAAAACAAAATATCTATTCCTTTGTTGCGCCAATACATACAAGACACTCAAAACTCAACAAACTTTAGTATAAAATAATTAATCTGTTGAAGTAGTGTTTTTAATATATTAAGACATTATATAGGAGATAAAATGAACATACACATCCTTTTATTGTTTTTAGTAACTGTTTTTGCCATAAGCACCAAGTGGTATATATCCATTTGCCGTCAAACACTGTTTGTAGACAACAAACTTATTCAAGACGCTTTTTTTCCTTTATATACGTTTAACGCCATTGGCACTATAATCTTTTTATTAACGAGCCCACAAACAGATACAATCAATGACTTTCGTTGGTATTTCCTGATATCACCTTGCTTATTACCGCTTCTTGTTTTTTTGGCTCAAGCATATTTTACAAAACAAAAGAAGTGGGGAATAACATACTTGGTTTGCCTTATTTGCGTATTTTTGTTGCCAAAAGACTTTTTGCTTTTTGGTAATTTTATGCCATTTATTGCAGACAGATTTATTTTATCTTTGATTTTATATTCATATACAAACAACTACAACCTGTTAAACACGCTCAAAGGAACATCTGCCACACAAATGCTTGTAATTTCTCTTGGCGGATTTGCTCTTTACTTATATGGAGCAGTTCCACAAACCATTGGATACATTGGTTTGATTCATGCTTGCGTACTAGTTCCTTTTTTGGCTTTTTCATTAAACACAACATGCTTACATTTCACACCTTACGGATGTAACACCCTTGGTTTTATATATGGCTGGTTTTCTTTATGGATTGCTGCAGAAGGTATGGTTGAAAGCAGTATAATTTTGAACTCTTGGTTTATTTATGAATTACTTTTAGCATACGGACGCAGACTTACATTCATGGACAGATATAAAAAGATAGAATACAACACCTTTTTATACAGCTTAAAAATTCAAGGATATACACCTGCTTTTGTTATGCGTTCTTATATAAAAGTTTTGGCTTTTATACTCTTGTTTGCATGCCTTCAAACCACATCACCTTCAAACACTTCTTTTTTAATCTTTTCTTTCTTTATTTTAGTTTGGTCTAATTATAAAATTCTCAACCCCAGCTCCGGCAAAAAAACTTTAAAAGAAACAAATGCAGAATTTATCAATAGCTTAAAAGAAGAATATTCTAACTTCAAAAAACAAATAACACCCGTTGAAACGAAGAAAAAAACAGAAACAAACACAGCAAAATCCACTGCAAAAAAGAAAAAAACAGCAGCAAAAAAGACCGTTTCCACAAAAAGTAAAAAGAGAAAATAAATGTCTATGCTAAAATTTATACAAAATCTTTTTTTCAAAAAAACTCTTTTGGAAGAGCAGTTCGTTTATAACCAAAACACCAAATTTAAGGTTTGTATTGTATCATTTATAGAGGGCATAGAAAATAGTGCAGAACCAAAAATTTTAAACATTTTAAAACAACAAGAAGCTTTAGATGTTTGCGTCAACGAAGACATTTTCAACAAAGATTTTTTAAGCTTAGATAGTCGTAGCATTTTTGACTACATAGACAAAGGACAAGACATTTTATATAAAACCGGAGCCGATGTCCTTGTTTGGGGATACAATGATAACGGTAAACTTCGTTTAAACTTTCAAACCCCGCAACAATACGACAAAGCCGACAATTCTTTTGTATCTGCCTTAGATTCTCTATATTTTCCATATAGTCTTTTTGAAGAAGGGGCTCAGATTCCCAGTGCTTTATCCAACTTGCTATATGGTGCTGTTCTTAGCGCCATTAATCCTAAAAGCGCAGAACACAAATCAAGAAGAAAATATCTTTTGCGCAAAACCATTGATGTTCTTACTCAAGACGCTTCTGCAAAAAAACTTTCCATTATCTTCATGCCGTATTTTATGAATTTTTTAGGATGTACATATTTAAGTTATGCGTATGACAAAGGGCAAGAGAAAGATTTTAAAATTATCAAAGGACTTTTTGAAGCAGCTCTTGAACACCAAGATTTAATAAACAATCCGTTACACATAGGTTGCATATATTACCATCTCGGACAGCTGCACGATAACTTTGCCCACCATATAGACAAGAATCCTCTGTCATATTTTAAAGGAGCCATAAGCAATTATCAAAAAGCACAAAAATACCTTGGAAAATATACGTATGCATACGACTACGGATACATATCCTATAAACTTTCACAACTATACTTTAAATACTGGAAAATAAAAGAAGACATTCAGGCTTTAAGAGACAGTGTGTTCCATTTAAGAGAAGCAGAAAAAGTATATACTTATTCTTTATTTCCTTCATTTTGGGCAGCCATTCAACAAGACCTGGGACAACACTTATTCTTGCTGAGCAGAAACAACAACAGCTTAGAAATTTCTGAACTTGCAATTGCTGCATTTAAAAATTGTCAAAAAGTTCTCACAGAAAAAAAAGATCCTATAACATGGGCAAAAACCCAAGAAAAAATAGGAGAAATATACTACCGTTTAGGAAAGGTCAAAGAAGACCGAGCTATGTTAGAAGAAGCTCTGGAGTATTTTCATGAAGCATTATATATTTTTGAAAATTCTCAAGAAATTGAAACTTGTAAAAAAATAAACATCAGTATTGCAAAAACCTCTGAAAGCCTTGCAATAATTTAGGAGATAACCATGAGCAAAAAATTACTTGCCGACATAGGTGGAACCAACATCCGCTTAAGCATTTCAAATAATGGACGTTTTTGCAACACACAAAAATTGCAATGTGCCGACTTTGACTCGCTCAAAGAAGCCATATTGTTTTATTATGCTCAAAACAATATCAATACTCAAGACATTGCATCTGCAGCAATTTGCGTGGCATGCCCGGTTTTGTCAGACAAAATTTCTTTAACAAATTGCCATTGGAATTTTTCCATAAAAAAACTCAAAAAAGAATTAAATTTAGAACAGCTGTCCGTGGTAAATGATTTTGTTGCACAAGCTTTATCTATTCCATTTTTATCAAAAACAGATATTGTTCAAATAAAAAACGGGAACACAAAAAATGAACAAACGATTGGTGTAATCGGCCCCGGAACAGGGCTTGGAACAGCAATTCTCTTAAAAGAAAAATCTTTTCCCAAAGTAATAGCTTGCGAAGGAGGGCATGTAAGCGTTAGCGCCAACAATGATAAAGAAGCAAAAATCATTTCCCTCGCTTGGCAAGAAATAGGCCATGTTTCTGCAGAAAAATTACTATCAGGATTAGGGTTGCCAAACTTGCATAAAGTTCTAAAAAAATTTTATGGTCAACCAATAGAAAAAATAGATGCTGCAGAAATTTTTAAAAGAGCTCAAAACCAAGATGCTTTCTGTCAAGAGGTTTTAGATTTGTTTTTCTCGTTGTTTGGAACTTTTTGCAGTAATTTTGCCTTAAGTTGCGGTTGCACCGGAGGTATTTATATTTCTGGTGGCATTTTTGCTAAACCGGAAAATCTGGAAATTTTGCAAAAATCAGTTTTTGTAAAAAGTTTTTTAGATAAAGGAAGATTTGAAGGTTATTTATCACAAATTCCTATATACGTAGTCACTCACCAAAATCCTGCACTAATAGGTCTTAATAAATTGTCCTAATCTTTTTTATTTGGCAACTTGTATTCTACACCGTCAATATATATTGTGGTATTATTTGGTTTATTGTTTTTTCTATTCCAC
The DNA here is from genome assembly GCA_045590955.1 of Alphaproteobacteria bacterium. Lineage (GTDB taxonomy): Bacteria > Pseudomonadota > Alphaproteobacteria > RF32 > CAG-239 > JAZNSB01. The sequence continues at coordinate 27,418 of JAZNSB010000052.1, forward strand.
CACAACAAAATTTTGTTCCATAAAAAAAATACCGCAAAACCGCATAATAAAAAAACAAAAAACACCAAACCTAAATATAGGGCGGTTCCCAAAAAAGAAAAAAACACCGCCGCTCCAAAAAAGGCAATTAACAACACACCTAAAAGTGATAAAAAATCTCGCATAACATTTCCTTTCTTTATATATAAATAGATAGGAAAGTTTTTTAGAAAAAACAAGATTTGAAATAAAAAAACCACCGTATGGTGGTTTTTAATGGAGCGGGTGAAGGGATTCGAACCCTCG